>CANHWS010000016.1 GCA_947464365.1 Cytophagaceae bacterium
CTTCGACCGTGGTGACCCCGCCTCTAGCCTAGAAAGTGAAGAGTCTAGCCTTCAGACCACCTTACGATCAGTTTTCCCTGGTAAAGAAGCCAATGCTAATTTAGCTGACAACAAACCGTTTGTCTATCCAAACCCCTATTACCTAACTGCTAACTGGGAAGGACCTGCCACAACAGGGGCCAGTACGAACCGTAAACTCTTATTCGCTAACCTGCCAGCCCGAGCCAAAATCAGGATCCTGAATGCCAGTGGCGACCTGATTGATGAGCTAGACCATGACCAGAGTTACAATGGGTCTGATATCAACTGGTTCAGAACCAAAACCGAAACCGATAAAACAACGATGTCTGGCGGCGAACATGCCTGGGATATCTTGAGCAAATACACCCAGATTGTTGCCGGAGGGCTTTACCTGTTCACTGTTGAGGACAAGGATAGCGGCAAGACCTTCGCAGGCAAGTTTGCGGTTGTCAAATAACGATCTTACCATTACCCCAAACTCACTTCATCCACACTTGGTGGTTTAAGCTCCGAAATAGTAACCCAGTACCCACAAGTATCCTCTGATTAACTCCTACCAAACAGTAGAAACCAGTTTTCCCCTTTGAATATGAAAAGGATTTTACTCCTAGCGATCTTCGCCCTTGGCCTCTGGACAACCCAGGCCAATGCCCAGATCATCAATACCACCATCAGTGGTATCCAGACCGTTTCTCCACAGGACCTTGCAGCATGTATCGACACGCCGAGGTTTGTGACTAAGAAGGTCAAAGTACGCGGTGTTGTCATCAACCGTGGTGGTATTGCCCAAACACAGTCAGTCGGCAACCGTCAAGTCTGGATCCGTGCTGCCTCTGCCTATGGCGGTCCGTTCACAGCCATCGGTATGCGTGCAACTGCCAACCAACAAAACGTTGGCGTTGATATGCTGAACCTAGAAGAAGGTGATAGCATCACTGTAGTCGGTAATGTTGGCGAGTTCATGGGTTCGCAAGATGCCGAGACACAAATCAACGTCTCGCCTACCGATACCATCACGCTAGAAGGAAGCGTTGCCAAACCACAACCAGTCCTGGTTAACCTTGGTGACTTGCAAGGCACTACTCGTATCAATAACCTGCCAACTGGCGAGCAGTACGAAGGTGAGTTCATCTTGCTCCGCAATGTAACCGTAACAGAGGTTGGCCCCTTCACCTCGGGTGGCGAAAACCGTGTTAGCTTCTGGGTCCGCGACCAAGCTGGCAACCAAATGAACGTTACTGATCGTTTTGCTGCCCAGCGCCCGCGCCTAGGCTTTATCGCCCCATCAGTTGGTGATGTATTTGATAGCCTAATGGGTATCGTAATCCATAGCCGCAATGGTTGCCCAGGCTCATTGCCAAACAACCGGGGATACCAGATTGCCCCTTTTGACAGCAGCCATTATGTTTTTGGCCCTTCTGCGCCAGGTATTTTTGCCGTGACTCGTAACCCGGTTTGCCCTCGTGGTACTGATGCTATTACCGTCTCTGCCACGATCACTAATGGCTACGGAGCTGGTGGCGTTCGCCCATCAGTATCGGCTGTTACTTTGCACTATGCAACAGGTACTGGTACAGGTGGCTATCAAACCCTAGCCATGACAGTTGGCGCTGGTGGAGGAAACACCTACTCAGCTATAATCCCAGCACAAGCTAACGGTACCTTCGTCCGCTACTACATCACCGCTACCAACAGCATCAACCTCACCAACACCTTGCCAAACGTAACTGGAACGGCTAACCCATTCTTCTACTCTGTTAATGACAACGGTTGTACCATCCGTGACATCCAGTACACCCCATACGTGACTGGTTCAGGGTCAACTGCCAATGCCGAGTCTGGTTATAGAGGAATGATTGTCGAGGTAGAAGGCGTAGTTGTTGCTGATACAGCTGACAACCGTGCATGGAATGCAGCAGCAGCTTCAAGCCCATCTAGTAGCATCACGATTCAAGAAGAAGGAGCTTTGGCATGGGGCGGTATCAATGTTGCCAACTCAAACAACGTCGTTAGTACTTTACGTCGTGGTACCAAAGTCCGTATTCGTGGCACTGTTGGTGAATTTAACCAAATCACCCAGATCCAAGGTACTGTCACAGTGACTAACAATAACCTAGGTACAGGCAACATTACACCACTTGTGGTTTCTCCTTCTGCATTAGCCCAATACAATGGTCTTACTAATGAGCAGTATGAAAGCATGCTTGTTCGTGTCGAAAAACAAGGTACAACCCAGATCGCTGTAATCGATACCAACTTCCTGATCACCCCTGTGGTAGGACGTAACTTTGGTGAGTGGCGTGTAGGTTACGACCAAACTAGCCCACAAGATGGCGCCCTTATCCTGACTGGACTTGCTACTACAACGAGCCGTAATGTTGGGTACATCAATAGCCCACGGTTTGCGTCAAACTTATTTGTCGGGCCAATCATCATCAGCTACGACTCACGTTGGGACTATGCTCAAGGTATCGTTTCACAAACATTTGGCAACCTCAAACTTGTGCCACGTGACAATGGTGACTTCGGTAACTATACCGTTGGCCTTGCTAGCAATGTTGCCAGCGCAGCCTTCAGTGTATATCCTAACCCTACCACAGGTACTGTCAACATCCTGAGCAGCTCAGATGTCAATGGTGGCACCGCCATCTTGACTGACCTTGCTGGCCGCGTTGTTGCTAACCAAGCAGTTGCTGGCAATAGCCTGAACCTAACTGGAGTTAATGCTGGCCTGTACCTAGTCCGTATTTCCGATGCCAATGGTCGCAACCTTGGCACACACAAACTTGCTGTGCGCTAAATTTAGTAAGCAGCTACTAGCCTAGCGCCTTTGCCACAGTCTGGGGCCTAAAACCGACTGTCGAGATCAGAGGACTAGCCAATATAGCTGGGTGGGTTTTGCCGCCTGCCCAGCTACCACATCTGACATCCAACTGTCGACATGCCAAGATCCTTGGTACCAGAAACGACAGGCTGATCAGCCAAACCACAAACCCAAAATGCCTGCACCATACAGGAAAGTTATTGCCGCCCTCCTACCCTTGTTGTCAGCTCAGTGGCAGACGATTGGGCGATCAGTCCGTGTGGGTACAATAGCGTTTGCAGCTCTGCTGACATTTACTTTTGCGCTCAACAGCTGCCGTAATGCTACCGATGACGTACTTGATGCTGGCACAGTACCAACCACAAGGTTGATATTCGAATCCATCGATCGAACAGATAGCCTCAGCACCAAGGTCCGCCTCCAATGGTCAGGGTCCGTAAAGGATGGTTATATCACTGGTTACAAAATATACTGGGCCTATAATGCAGCGCCAGACCCCAATGCAGCCTTGGCCACAGTGTCACAAATAACCTCTGGCGTTGACAGTACATTTTTGTTTTCTCTTCGTGGTTCGGCAGGTGGCACAGTGCATTTTTATGTGCAAGCACTGGATAATAGGGGTCGGGCAGGCGTACCAGCTTATCTGCAGATTAAGGTCAAAAATTTCTCACCAAAGGCCCAGATACCATCCTCTAGTCTGCCAGTTGCCAGCGATGTTTTCAGCGTCCTGACCTTTGCGGTCGCTACAAATGACCCAGACGGAGCAGAAACCATTGACAGCCTTTTTGTTAGAGTTAATGATGGGCGTTGGTTCCCGATCAATCCGAGAGCATCATTAGTTAGCTTGGTTGCCAATGACCCTTCCACAACAAATACAACAAACACAGCCGCCAAAGTCTATAGCACTGTCGAGACAACTAGCATCATAAGTCGCCTAGAGTCTGGTTTGGCATCTGGCCTTCGGGTTGGTGACAGCAATAGGGTTTATGTGCGTTGCAAGGACATTGCTGGGGCATTCAGCAATATTGACTCCAGCAGTAGGCGCATCTTTGTTCGTCGCAAGACGAGCGATCTATTGGTGATCGACTCTTGGAACGGAGCTGCTCCTAATGCAGATGCCATCAATGCTGGCTTGTTAGGAGCGGTCTATCCTAACGGATATGACAAGATCGACCTGTATCAAAACAACAATGCCTATCAACCCATCCAGCCTAGGCTCTGGAAGGTCAATTTTGGGCTGATTTTACAGCAGTACGCCAAAGTCTTCTGGTACTCGGATGTGTCTAACCACATCATCAACAACGTGGCTGACCCCAATAGTGCCCTGATCCAGACAGCCGCCCCAGCCCTCAAAGACTATCTTGACAACAACGGTAGACTATTGGTCAGCTGCCGTAACTATATCATCCCGGACGGCACACCAAACACCAAGTCCTACCCTAACGGCTCCCAGATCACACGCATTCTGTCCATCGACACGATCTTCAATAATGATCTCAATGTCCGGATGCAGTCCAACGTATCGTTGTTACCAGCCGCTGGCTCTGGCTACCCGACGCTTAAACTCTACAATGGTTTGGTGACAGGCTTTATGCCCTTTGCCAACCTAAGCGATGCCTCTGTGCTTTATACAGGGCCAATGACCCGTAGTGGAAGCCCTTATGCCAATAATTTGGTCGCAATCCGGCGCCAGAATGCCTTTACTGGCAAAACTAATTTGGTCTTCTTCGGCATTGATTTTCACCTCTTTTCGGGTGATGCTGCTGCACAACAAGCCGTGCTTGACCGTGTCCTCAATCAAGAATTTAACTGGTAACCCATGATGATAAAGTCCTACACCTATCGTTACCAGCACCTGGCCATTAACCCATCACGGGCATTTCGTGTTCTGTTTTTCGGGCTGCTCAGTTTGCTTGCCATGGCTATGCAGCCTGTCTTGGCCCAACAACCTGCCACTGCAGATGATGCCAACCTTGGTGTCCTCAAAGGCAAAGTGCAGGATGGCAAAACCAAAGAAGAGCTCGTAGGTGCCACCATCTTCATCGTCGGTACCTATAAGGGTACATCTACCAACCTAGAGGGTGAGTATGCCCTTAAGAATATAAAGGCAGGAGACTACACCATTAAGTTTAGCATGGTCGGCTATGCTGAACGAGTCTATAATGGGATCCGGATTGGCAAAGGCGAAACCAAGGTCTTGAATGTTCAACTGACCGACGCCCTCCAGACCAGCACAACCATTGAGGTCATTGGCGAAAAGGCTGTTGTTGACCTTGAGAGCGGCAAGTCCGAGGTGACCATTGGTGCCAAAGACATCAAAGAAATGAACGTCCGCAACGTACAGGACGTCGTTGCCTTGCAAGCTGGCGTTAGCCAAAGCCCTGATGGATTACAGATCAGGGGTGGCCGTGTGTACGAAACCCAATTCATGGTCGATGGCATTAACGCAACTGATCCGTTGGCGGGTACAGGCTTTGGTACCGAGGTTAGCTCTGGCTCTGTGCAAGACGTGACTGTTGTCACCGGTGGCAGTGATGCCGAGTTCAACGGGACCAGCGGTATCATCATGGCCAAAATCAAAGAAGGGGGAGACAAAACCCAGTTCTACGGATCATGGCAGCGGGATAACTTCGGGGTCAACAAAATGTCTGGAACGTCATGGGATACCGATAATGCTGAGCTCGCGATCAGCGGTACCGTCCCTGGTACTGGCAAAAGGCTTCGGTATTTTGTTGGCGGCAGTATGAACCTGACCAATACCTACTTCCGCTACACCGCCAACAAACTTAACAGCAGCATAACCGATAATACAAACCTACCAGGAGGTGGGCAGCTTAACTGGGCCCCTCGGCAGGATAATAAATGGACCAATACCATCAAACTGAGCTATGACATCACAAGTAAGCTCAAACTTAGTGTCACCAACCAACATAGCCTGCTGATCAACCAGAACACCCGATCGTTGCAGATCATTGGTTTCAACGAGATCATGGTACCTGGCCTTCAATGGGCATTTGCCAACCAATTAGACAACGCCACGACTTATACAGCCCGGACCAACCTGACCGCACTTAACCTTAAGTACCTGATCAGCAAAAACTGGGTACTGGACCTCACAGCAGGTCGGTTCATGACCAATATGCGTGCAGATGCCAACGGTCGCCCATGGCGGGACCAAAGTGCTGATAGGCTCTATAACGCTTCTAGCATCGTGGGGGATCCAGTTGGCGGATACAACCCGACTCCTAACAACCCTGACTCATTGGTTTTTGCTCTGCCAGCAGATGGGCTTAATAACAACAACGGCATCACCTCACTTTGGCATGACCACTATGTTGAGGAGCTGACTGCTAAATGGAAGTTCAGCTACTTCACCGATAACCGTAGGCACTATATCAGTTTTGGGCAGGAGCACAAAGAGCAAGATATGCAATGGATTGACATCAGCCAGCCTTGGGTTGGAGCGCCTATCCGCTTGCCGAACGGAGTCTTCACCCAGTCCCAAAGGATAGGCTCAAGCAATGATATCTGGTCAGTAAAACCATCAACTGGTAGTTTCTTTTTCCAAGACGAAATCCGCTATAAAGGCATCATCGCAACACTTGGTGGTCGGCTCGAATACTGGGCACCAGGCAAGTTTGCCGACAATGCCGTCGAAGACCCAGCAGCCCCTGTCATTGATGCCATCCGGAACGATTACAAAGCGCAAACAACACCCTTCCTAGATGGACGGCGTTATAAAGCACGCCTGCTTCCTAAACTTAGGGTCAGCTTCCCTGTCACTGAAAATAACGTTTTGTACTTCAACTATGGCCATGCGATGCGTCTGCCGCACCCAAGGTTTGTATATGCTGGCCTAGACCCCAAATACCAAAACGCCTCTGACCTTGCAGACCTTGGCAACCCGAACCTGAACCCAGAGGTGGCTGTTAGTTATGAGTTCGGCATCAAGAGCCAAATCACCCGTGACCTTGGTGTGACCTTCACGGCTTTCTACAAAGACTATTTTGATTTCATCGTCAATCAAACGATCACTGTCCGTGGCCCTGATGGTCGCTTCACGGAGAAACTATTCAGCATCAACCAGGACTATGCGCGTGTGCGTGGTGCGGAGGTGATGGTAAACTACCGTTTCAGCAAATGGCTGAGGGCTATGGGTAATGCCTCCTTCCAGATGGCGACAGGTAAGTCCAACTCCGCAGCTGAAAGCCGTCTCCAGATCATCCGCCGTGGCGGTGCTGACCTGAGCCGCGAGCAATACCTGGCTTGGGACCGCCCATTTGACCTTAAAGGAACCTTGATCTTCACCCCTGATAGCAGCTTTGGCAAGTACCTACAAGGCATCAGGGTCTTTGTGAGCACAACTGCTAAGTCTGGCCTGCGCTATACACCTGCCCAGGTCGTAGGATATGACACTTTGCTTAACAATCGCCCACTGTATGAGTCAGTCGAAAACAAACCGTTTGACAAAATCGGGAGCTGGTGGTTCTGGACCGATCTGCGTATCACTCGAGACTTTCGTCTTGGTGCAGGCCGTATGATTAGCTTTAGTATTGAGTGTAGCAATGTGTTCAACACCCAAAATAGCCAGATCGTAAACCCTACCACAGGTACTGCTTACCAACCTGGTGACCCAGTGCTTCGTGATGTGCGTGACCCTAACTACCCACGCCCAGATGATAGTGGCACACCGAATACAAATCCTGCTAGGTTCCTGCCTCCTCGTCAGATCTTGTATGGTGTCTCCTTTACCTTCTAGGTTATCCGAGCACCAAGCTATCCATAAAAATAAAACCAACTACAGCCAGTCATGATCCATGATTGGCTGTTTTGTTTTTGGTATATGTGTTGATGACCGCCTCTTTACCTCCATTACAACTAAACAAAGGGCAAAAAGAGCGTTCTTAACAGCAGTCCGACAGGATTGCTGTCTTAGGATTAAGCGTAGTGCGGGTAGATCGCCCCATTAGGACCCAAAAAAACACCTCAGCCTAAACCGAGGTGTTTCTTAATATTTCTTGACTTGAAATAAGCCTATGCCTTAGTCAATGATGAGCATTGCATCCCCATAGGTGAAGAAGCGGTACTCTTCTTTCATGGCCACCTGATAGGTCTCCTTAATCAACTCATGACCAGCAAATGCTGAGGCCATCATGTAAAGGACACTCTCAGGCATGTGCAGGTTGGTGATCAGGGCATTGGCGATCTTGAACTCGTAGTTCGGGAAGATAAACTTATCTGTCCATCCCTCAACTGGCTTAAGGCGGCTATTGGCACTTACGCTGCTCTCCATTGCCCGCATAACGGTACTACCGATGGCTGCGACACGTTTTTTCTCGTCCAGTGCCTTGTTGACAATATCACAAGTAGGCTGGGTGATCTTGAAGTTCTCGCTGTCCGTTTTGTGTTTGGTCAGGTCCTCAACGTCAACTGACCTGAAGGTACCAAGGCCTACATGTAGCGTCAGGGTCGGGATCTGAACACCTTTGAGGGCCAGACGTTTAACAAGTTGTTTCGTGAAGTGAAGGGCGCTTGTTGGTGCGGCAACAGCTCCGATGTTCTTGGCGAATACTGTCTGGTACCAATCACGATCTTCGGGCATCACCTCACGGCCAAGGACATCCTTAGGAATAGGGGTTTCACCAAGGGTGTCTATGGTTTTGTAGAAGTCCTCGCTGTTACCGTCGTACAAGAACCTAATGGTCCTGCCACGGCTTGTTGTGTTGTCAATGACTTCGGCAACTAGGCTGCCATCACCGAAATAGAGTTTGTTACCCACCCTGATTTTACGGGCTGGATCCACAAGGACGTCCCAGAGGTGGTACTCTTTGTTTAGTTCGCGGAGCAAAAAGACCTCGATCTTGGCACCTGTTTTTTCCTTGTTGCCATAGAGGCGTGCAGGGAAAACCATGGTGTCATTAGCAACCATCACATCACCTTCGTCAAAGTAGTCCAGTATGTCTTTGAAGACCCTATGCTCGATCTGCCCAGTCTTACGATGAAGCACCAACAAGCGCGACTCATCACGATTGTCTTTGGGAACGGTGGCAATTAGCTCAGAAGGTAGGTCAAATTTGAACTCGGATAGTTTCACGCGTGCAGCTGGGGGTTGGTGGTCAATCGTTGGCTCTGGATTCAGAGACATAATCTGTGCCACGCTACTGACCAATATTTGTCAGGTCGCTTTAAAACACAGAACCTTTTGGCTAAATGACCAAATCAATCCGACTAAATAGGATAGATTTTGGCCACAATACTAAAAGGGCTGCAAAGGTACAAATTCCTCAGGCTCAACACAATACTTTTTTTGATGTCGGCAAGGCCACCTAACGGGATTCGGGGGTGTAATTCGTCAGACAAGATTGTGGGCTGGCTCGATATGACTTTACCTAGAAATCGGACCTGATTATCCAAACCAACTATCTGCCATAATGGCCTCCCTAACATTATCAAATCTGTAAATTGTAGGTCAGAGGCTTTCGCATCCAATATTTGGTCTAACTTTGCCCCGCAAATAACGGCCCTGCCGACTAGGCAGTCACAACCACTACCCCGCCCTATTTGCTATGCTGGACGACGCGCAAAAATTCTTGGCCCAGGCCCTCACCTACGATGATGTGCTACTGGTGCCGGCCTACAGCCAGACCCTCCCGAAGGATACTAAAACCCAAACCATGCTGACCCGTACCATTGGGCTTAACATCCCCTTGGTGTCTGCTGCTATGGATACGGTTACGGAAAGCGATCTGGCGATTGCGATGGCCCAAGAAGGTGGCATCGGTATCATCCACAAAAACATGAGCATCACGGCTCAGGCCGAAGAGGTCAGGCGGGTCAAACGCTCTGAGTCTGGCATGATCACGGACCCTGTTACCCTCCGTGCAGACGCCACCCTTGGCAAAGCCAATGAGCTGATGCGTAGCCACAAAATAGGCGGCATCCCGGTTGTGGATGATAATGACGTATTGGTAGGCATCATCACCAATCGGGATTTACGGTTCGAAAAAGATCCGCTGAAACCAGTAAGTATGGTCATGACCCGCGAAAACCTCATCAAGGCCCATGAGGGATTAGGCCTAGACCAAGCGGAGGAAATTCTTCAAGAATACAAAATCGAAAAACTACCGATCGTCAGCAAGGAAGGCAAACTGGTAGGCCTCATTACCTATAAGGATATCGAGAAACGCAAGTTCCGCCCATGGGCCTGCAAAGACCACCTTGGGCGTTTACGGGTAGGTGCTGCTGTAGGTGTCACTGCAGATACCATCGAACGGATAGAAGCCTTGGTACGTGCTGGTGTGGACGTGATTAGCATTGATACCGCCCATGGGCACAGCAAAGGGGTAATTGATACGCTCAAAGCAGTCAAGGCCCACTTCCCTGACCTGCAGGTAATCTGTGGCAACATCGCTACGGCTGCCGCAGCTGAGGCACTAATCGAGGCGGGTGCTGATGGTATCAAAGTAGGTGTTGGACCTGGGTCTATATGTACTACCAGGATTATTGCTGGTGTAGGTGTACCACAATTATATGCCGTCTATGAGGCTGCTAAGGTTGGCCATAAACATGGCGTGCCAGTGATTGCAGATGGTGGTATTAGGTTTAGCGGCGATGTGGCTAAGGCTATTGCAGCAGGTGCTAGCACAGTCATGATTGGCTCATTACTGGCCGGCACGGAAGAAGCCCCTGGGGAAATGATCATTAGCGAAGGTCGCAAGTTCAAGACCTATCGTGGTATGGGCTCGCTTGAAGCCATGGAAGATGGCAGCAAGGACCGCTACTTCCAGGACAGTACAACGGATGCCAATAAACTGGTACCTGAGGGTATCGTTGGTAGGGTCAACTTCAAAGGCAAAGTCAGCGAAGTACTTTACCAACTTGTTGGAGGACTCAAAGCAGGCATGGGCTATTGCGGCGCTGCGGATATTACAGCTCTGCAACAGGCACAGTTTGTAAAAATCACCTCTGCTGGGGTGCGCGAAAGCCATCCACATGACGTCCAGATCGTCCGCGAGGCCCCTAACTATACTACCAAATAACTTATTCCGATCTGATGCAGGATGTCACCAGCCTTACATGATGAGGCAGGAAGGTATCCTGCACCTAATACAACCTATATTTGTGCCCCTGATCTAGGCTCGGTACACCTAGGTTTATCCACTCAACTCCAGCCTAACACCAACCTCATATCCACAAAAGATGATCCCTCAGATAGACCCCTTGCTAAAAGTTGCCATTGCTAATGCACTTGATGTCTGCTTCCAACATACGGTGGCTGCCTCAGACATCACTTTGGCCAGCACCCGTAAGGACTTTGAGGGACACCGAACGTTGGTAACCTTTGCCTACACCAAGGCATTAGGCAAGGGGCCTGAGCAAATTGGGCAGGCATTAGGCGCATACCTTTTGGCCAACGAGCCATTGGTATCAGGCTTTAATGTCGTTAAGGGATTCCTGAACTTGGTGGTTAGTGATACATTCTGGGCCACTGCCTTTGAGGCTGAGGTCAGCACCCCTACACTTAGCCAATTAGACCCCAAAACCGACAAGGTGATGGTCGAGTATAGCTCGCCCAACACCAATAAACCAATGCACTTGGGGCACCTCAGGACTAACTTCTTGGGCTATGCGGTCTCCAATATCCTGAAGGCTGCTGGGCACGAAGTCGTCATGGCCAACTTGGTCAACGATCGAGGTATCCATATCTGCAAGTCTATGATCGCCTACCAAATGCTGGCCAATGGAGCAACACCCGAAAGCTCTGGCATCAAGGGTGATCACCTCGTTGGTGACTATTACGTAGCGTTTAATGACTTACTGAAGGCCGAGCTCAAGGCACTTGAGGACCAAGGTATGACTGAGGATGAGGCCAAAAAACAAGCCCCTATCCAGCTCAAGGCACAAGAAATGCTTCAGGCATGGGAAGCGGGTGACCCTGAGGTCATCGAGCTATGGACCAGGATGAACGGCTGGGTATATGCCGGCTTTGAGTCAACCTACAAGTCTATCGGCGTCAGCTTTGACAAATATTATTATGAGAGCCAAACCTACCTTTTGGGCAAAGACATTGTCGAAGAAGGTCTGGCCAATGGTGTATTTTATGCCAAAGAAGATGGATCCGTCTGGATTGACCTATCAGCCGAAGGGCTTGACCACAAACTTGTCCGTCGCAAGGATGGGACTTCGGTCTATATCACACAGGATATGGGTACCTCCGACCTTAAGTATGCGGACTTTGGAGCCACCAAAAGTATCTATGTCGTGGGCAATGAGCAAGACTACCACTTTGCGGTCCTGTTCCAGATAATGAAAAAGCTAGGCAGACCTTATGCCAAAGGCCTTTATCACCTCAGCTACGGCATGGTGGAGCTGCCTGCGGGTAAAATGAAAAGCCGTGAAGGCACAGTGGTCGATGCCGATGACTTGGTCGCTTTGATGATCGAGACAGCACGCGAACGCACCATGGAACTAGGCAAGGTGCTAGACTTTGATACCGAAGAAGCTAATGCCCTCTTCGAAATGCTTGGGGTAGGTGCCATCAAATACTATTTGCTGAAGGTGGAGCCACAGAAGACCATGATCTTCAACCCTGCCGAAAGCATTGATATGCAAGGCAACACCGCCACGTTCATCCAGTACACCCATGCGAGGATCCGGAGCATCGTGCGTAAAGGAACCGAAATGGGCCTTCAGCTTGGTATCGAGGCCAATGTGCCAGTACCAGCCGATCTAAACAAAACAGAACGAGAACTCATCATCCTGCTTTCAGAATTGCCAATCAAAGTCCAAGAAGCAGCAGACAATTATAGTCCTGCCGTCATTGCCAACTATACTTACGAGCTGGCACGGGCCTATAACCAATTCTTTGCCGAATGCCCCGTCTTCAAGGCTGAAACCCCAGAGCTGATCCAATTCCGCGTTGCGCTGAGCGAGGTAACTGGCCGTGCAATCAAAGAGGCCTTTGGATTATTGGGCATCCAGGTGCCAGAAAGGATGTAATCACCTCTTCCAAGAAGAATCGATAACAAAAAGAGGGGCCAATGGTCCCTCTTTCGCTTTACGGATAACTCATTAAGGTTGGTTCGACTAAACCAATCGGAAGGTTCTTTAACGCACCATCAACCGCCCCTTCTGCCCCAGCACTTGGTAGAAGTAAAGGCCTGATGCTAAATCTAGTGGTATTATTTCAGCATTGCTTACCTGATTGCTGTTCATTAACTTACCCAATACATCTGTGATGGTAAGGGTATGGTGGCCTTCTGGCAGCCCTTTCAGTACAATTTGGTTGGTGGCTGGGTTGGGGTGGACTTGGATTGCGGGTTTAGCGAGGCTAGATGGGCTCGAAACCAAGACTAATAGGTTGCGCCAAGTGTTACCTAGCGTGTCGGTGGTGGAGAGGAGGTAGGTGGTATAAGTTGAAGGTGCGCTACCAATCAATCCCAAACGAATACTATAAACACCTTCATCTAGACCAAATAGATATAGGTCAAGCTGAATAAAAAAGATGGTATTGGCTAGTTAAGTGGATCCTGATCGCTCAGATTGAAAAATCGCACTCCCCACCGACTATTTGGTTGGGAACCACCTGCAATTTCAACGCGATTACTACCAGTCAAAATCTACCTTTCATAACAAAAGCACTCAGTTACTAGACAGGTTTACTTACCCATAGGGTTGCCTAGGGACCAAAAAAAAACTCTAGCAATTGGGCTAGAGTTTTTTTTTAGGACAATATGGGCTACTGGACTACAAATCCGAAAAATCAAAGCTGGTCTCCAAGAACTTGGTCGTGAAGTCCCCACTCTTGAAGTTGTCATTGTCCATGAGCTTTAGGTGGAACGGGATCGTAGTTTTTACACCCTCGATCACGAACTCACTCAAGGCACGCTTCATCCTGACGATTGCCTCCTCACGTGACTGGGCACTGACGATCAGTTTAGCGATCATGCTGTCATAGTTCGGCGGGATGGTATAGCCAGCATAGACGTGGGTGTCGATACGGACGCCATGGCCACCAGGGGCATGGAAGTTGGTGATCTTGCCTGGGCTTGGCCTAAAGTTGTTGGCTGGGTCCTCGGCATTGATACGGCATTCGATAGCGAACATGCGCGGGGTGTAGTTCTTGCCAGAGATTGGCACACCTGCCGCCACCTTGATCTGCTCTTTGATCAGGTCAAAATCCGTCACTTCTTCCGTCACCGGGTGCTCGACCTGGATTCGGGTATTCATTTCCATGAAGTAGAAGTTGCGGTCTTTGTCCACCAAAAATTCGATGGTACCTGCACCTTCATAGTCGATGCTGCTGGCACCTTTGATGGCAGCCTCTCCCATTTTCTGACGCAGTTTGTCTGTCATGAAAGGAGATGGGCTCTCTTCGACCAGTTTCTGGTGCCGACGCTGAATGCTACAGTCGCGCTCTGAAAGGTGGCAGACTTTGCCATATTTGTCGCCAACGATCTGGATCTCGATGTGGCGAGGCTCTTCGATGAATTTCTCTAGGTAGAGGCCATCATTACCAAAAGCGTTGGCAGCCTCCATTTTGGCATCGTTCCAAGCCTTTTCGAACTCCTCGTCATTTTTGACGATACGCATCCCCTTGCCTCCACCTCCGGCCGTTGCCTTGAGGATAACAGGGTATTTGATTTTGTTGGCTAGGCGAATCCCTTCTTTAATATCAGCAAGTAGGCCTTCAGAACCAGGGATGGTAGGGACACCTGCTTTTTTCATCGTGGCCTTGGCGCTGGCCTTGTCACCCATTTGGGCGATCATGGATGGTGTTGGCCCGATGAACTTGATGTTATAGTCCTGACAGACTTTACTAAATTCCTCATTCTCGGACAAAAATCCGTAACCTGGGTGGATCGCATCTGCGTTGGTAATCTCGGCAGCGGCGATAATGTTCGGGATATTGAGGTAAGACAATTTACCGGGAGGGGGGCCTATACAGACCGCCTCATCCGCAAACCGAACGTGCAATGAGTCCTTGTCCGCCGTCGAATAGACAGCAACAGTCTGGATGCCCATTTCGCGACAGGTCCTGATCACACGGAGTGCAATCTCGCCACGGTTGGCAATAAGTACCTTCTTAAACATAAGCTAGAGGGTTTGGTGTATGTCAGCACATGCTCCGAAATTCGGATTGGTTCTGACAATGCCTTGATGAATAGTGTAATAGCCTAGGCACAAAGCCGCATATCCAATCAGCCTAAGCCCCGTAACAAATAAGTTATGGGTGCAGGAAAAAATGGGCAGCCAACTACCTAATTGGCAAATAGATCAGCTGCCTTAGGATACAGCGATCTTGAACAATGGCTGATCATACTCAACAGGGTTGGCATTCTCGACCAAAACCTCCACTACACGACCATTGTATTCACACTCGATCTCATTAAAGAGCTTCATGGCCTCAATGATGCAGATGGTCTGGCCTTTTTTGACCTCGTCACCAACACTAACCAAAGCTGGCTTGTCAGGTGACGGCGACCGATAGAGCGTACCGATCATTGGTGACTTCTGGATCACCACATTGGCAGCATCAGCGACTGGGGCTGGGGCAGCAGGAGCAGCAGGAGCCGATACTGGTGCAGGAGCAGGGGCGGCAACTGGTGCAGCAGGAGCAACAGCAGCAGGGGCGGCAGGTGCAGCCTGAACTACAGTCTGGACAGTTGAGTGGCGCTTAACGCTGATGCGTAAGCTGTTTTCGGCCTGGATATCAACTTCGTCTAGGCCTGAGGCGGCGATAAAGTTTAGGAGCTCTAGTATTTCGTTAGCTTTCATCTTGATGGTGTTTTTGGCGCACTAAACAAAGGTAGTAACGCACGTTGGATGGATGCAGCAATAGGGAGGAAAAACGGGGCCTTATGGGCACTTAGCTGTTTTTGACGCGTTCGCCATAGGTGCCTGTGCGCGTATCAACCCGGATGAGTTCGTCTTGCTCGATAAACATGGGTACGTTGATCACAGCACCAGTTTCGAGCTCTGCCTTTTTCATGGCATTGGTTGCAGTGTTTCCTTTGACAGCAGGCTCAGAATAGGTAATGAGCAAGTCCACAAACGGAGGTAGCTCAGCATAGAGGGCAAGCTCGTTTTCGGCATGGAAAAAGATATCAACACCTTGGCCATCCTTCAGGAACTGGGGGGCATTGATCTTATGGGCCTCTAGGGTGAGCTGCTCAAAGGAGTTATTGTCCATGAAGTTGTAGCCAACCTCGTCCTTGTAGAGGAACTGATGCGGACGCTTTTCGATCCGGGCTGTCTCGACCTTGACACCAGCAGTGAACGTGTTCTCGATTACTTTGCCCGTGTTGAGCGACTTGAGCTTGGTACGGACAAACGCACCACCCTTGCCGGGTTTGACGTGCTGGAACTCAACGATGGTGTAGAGATCGTTGTTAAATTCGATACAGAGACCGGTCGAAAAATCGGCGGTAGTTGCCATAAATTGTGTTGTGAGACTGCTTAAATGGTGCTAAACCATAAAGACAGGTACTACCCTGCCTTTATGGTTGCGCTAATATAGTATAGTTGGTGGCATAGGTGTGGCATGAAATTACTTTAATATGTCACGCACACCAAAGGACAAGGTCATAGCAGACCAGGTGTTTCGGGACTATTGGGCGTCATAAGCCCATTTGAGGTAGATTGCACCCCATGTAAATCCGCCGCCAAAGGCAGTCAGGATCAGGTTGTCACCTTTCTTGAATTGTTTCTCAAACTCCCAGAGACAAAGCGGAATGGTGGCATTTGTCGTATTGCCATACTTCTGGATATTGACCGTGACCTTATCTAGCGAAATGCCAACCCTGTTAGCGGTGGCCTCGATGATGCGGTTGTTGGCTTGGTGAGGTACCAACCAGTTAAGGTCTTCTTTGGGGAGATTGTTCCTGGCCATGAGCTCGGCGGCAATTTCGCCCATGTTGGTGACAGCGTGTTTGAATACAACAGCACCTTCCTGATAAACTACATGGTGGCGTGCATCCACAGTTTCATGACTAGGTGGACGGCGGCTTCCGCCAGCTTTCATCTGAAGATAAGGCAGGCCAATGGCATCCGTCCGGTGTTTGAAGTCAATGATACCTAGGTCGGCACTTGGCTCTAGCATAACGGCAGCAGCTGCATCACCAAAGATGATACAAGTGGCGCGGTCTGTATAGTCGATAATGGAGGACATTTTGTCGGCACCGACAACAATGACCTTTTTGTATCGACCAGACTCGATGAATTGCGCTCCGGTCGTGAGGCCAAATAAAAAGCCTGAGCATGCAGCCTGAAGATCGTAGCTAAACGCATTTACAAGGCCAGTCCCAGCAGAAATCAAGTTACCAGTTGCTGGGAACACGAAATCAGGGGTGGTTGTACAGCAGATTAGCAGATCAACGTCCTCTGGTTTTGTATTGGTCTTGGCAAGCAAATCAAGGACAGCCGGGATAGCCATGTGGCTAGTGCCAGTGCCTTCGCCTTTAAGGATACGGCGCTCTTTAATACCGGTCCGGGCGACAATCCACTCGTCGTTGGTCTCGACCATGGTCTCCAACTCTTTGTTTGTCAGGACATAGTCTGGTACAAAGCCTGCGACGCCAGTGATGGCTGCAAAGATTTTTTCCATGCTTAGGCTTCCGCCTCGCTGTATAGGCGAGTGATATAATGTTGAATGTCGGACTTGGCAACTGCAATGCCCTGCCTGACCATATTAACGACAGATAGCGGCCCAGAAACACCATGACCAATGATCACGTTGCCATTGATGCCAATGATTGGGCTGCCACCAAAACTTTCGAAATTGAGTTTGCTGATAAATTCGTCAGCATAGCCGTCTCGTTCTGAGTACATGTCATAAAACGACTCGGCCATTTTGAGCACCACGTTGCCTACAAAACCATCGGTAACAAAAACATCGGCTCGGTCAAGGAAGATATCTCTGCCTTCGACATTGCCGATAAAGTTAATGTGCGGACTAGCTTTGAGGAGCTGGTGTGCTTCTTTAAGTAATGTTGTTCCCTTACCTTCTTCCTCACCCATGTTGAGGAGGCCGACTTTAGGATTTTCGATGCCAATGACGTACTTGCTGTACAGGTAGCCTATCTCGCCAAACTGGTTGAGGTGCTCGACTTTACAGTCAGCATTGGCCCCAACGTCCACGATGATACCCATGCCACCTTTGAACTTTGGCGCAAAGCCAACAATCGCAGGACGCAATACGCCAGGGATCACTTTGACGGAAAACATTGCACCCACCATCATGGCACCAGTGTTACCTGCGCTACAGAAGGCATCTATCTTACCAGCAGCCATCAGGCCATATCCTACAGCTATACTACTGTTGGGCTTACCCTGTAGGGCTTTGGTAGGATGCTCGCCCATCTCGATAATATCAGGAGCATGGACAACCTTAAACCGATCATGGGCGACGCCCTTGTCGGTCATATAGTCTTTGATGATCTTTTCGTCGCCTATCAAGGCCAACCCCACACCACTCGGTAGTGTGTCAAGTGTTTGTATAGCACCTTCTAGTATGGCATTGGGGGCGAAATCGCCACCCATTGCATCGACGGCAATAATCATGCAGGGGACTTTAAGATTAGGGTCTAGGACAAATGTAACAGCGACTAACCGAAACTAGGCGACAGGAGCGTAGTTTTCGATCACGACACTACCCTTGTACATCAGGTTGCCTTCAACTACGTAGGCTGTGTGACGGACGTGCGCCTCGCCAGTGGTGCTGCAGAGGCTGAGGGTTTTGGTGCTAGCAGTGTAGTGGGTACGGCGTTTGTCACGACGGGTCTTGCTAATCTTTCTCTTAGGATGTGCCATTGTTCAACGGGATAAAAGCGGCTGGTGATTTTAGCACCGACGGCTGTCTTTTGTGGGGGTATTACTTAGTTAAGATTCTTGAGTTTTAGTAGCTGACTGAACGGATTAGTGCTCGGGTCAGCAGGCTCGTCATCATGGTCGTTGGTTGCTGTTGTATAGATTAGGAGGTTGCCCTCGCCATCTTGGTCATGATACTGGTGCCGGACATCAGGATGAAGTTTTTTCATCGGGATGGAGGTAATGATCATGTTGTAAAACAACTCGGCCAAGGATAACTGTGCGATGCCAGAAGGGATCTCAAACAAATGCTCGGTATGCTCAACCTCTTGCGAGCCAAACTGAAACACCACCCTTTCGACGACTGTTATTGGCTCGTCAAAAAGTTGGTCAGTTCGGTCGCAGGTGAGCTCTATCGTGCCAGATATCGCGGCCTTAACTACCAATAACGTTTCACTTTTCTCCAGTTGCACGTCCGCAACCAGAGCTCCTTTGCTGATAGGGCTATAAGGAAAACGACCAAATAAATCTGCATGGATGCCGAATGTCTGCTGGGTTTTGCCAAGCGGCATTCGTTTTACATCTACTGACCAATGGTCCTCTTGTCTCACAACGCTGTCATCAAAAAGTTGGCAAAGATAGCCATTTCATCCGGAGTTTCAAAACTAAACTGGTTTTTGACCCTTCTGAGTCGATCGGCAGACCCACCTAAGAGGCAGACCCGCACAATGAGCACGCAATGGCAAACACAGTTTTACTGTGGCTCTGCACCCTAACCATCGACCTTTTTTAGCTCTGGATGATGCCTGCTATTGTGGCCGACAAATAGCTTGCCAAAGTTCCACAAACGAGAGCTCTGAAGCCTAATTTGGCAAGGTCATGCCGGCGACTAGGGGCGAGCTCGCCAATGCCACCAACCTGAATCGCGATGCTACTGAAGTTGGCAAAGCCGCAGAGTGCAAAGCTGACAATGATCAACGATTTAGGAGAAAGTGTCTCTTTGATCTTTACCAGGTCTAGGTAAGCAACAAACTCATTGACTACCAATTTAGTACCCATTAAGGATCCCGCTGCCTGAATATCAACCTTTGGCACGCCCATGGCCCATGCAAAACCAGAGAAGAGCAGCCCCAAGATGTCCTTCATGCTAAGGGTTGCGAGGTTGATGCCAATCCCATCTAAGGACAACCCCAAACCAGCAAGCGATGCGCCACACCAGCCCAAGAGGCCATCAAGCATTGCAATCAGGGCAATAAAGCCAATAAGCATAGCGATGACGTTCAGCGAAATCTTGAGGCCATCGCCTGCACCATGGCTAATAGCGTCGATTAGGTTGCTGCTAGTCTTCTTGACCTCGACCTTAACAACCCCTTGGGTGTCACTCTTTTCGGTCTCGGGGTAGACAATTTTGGCGATAACCAAGGCACCAGGTGCAGCCATAATGTTGGCCGCCAAAAGGTACTCAGCAGGCACACCCAATTTAATATAAATAGCCATTACGCCCCCTGCGATGCAGGCCATGCTGCCAGCCATAGAGGCCATAAGCTCGCTATTGGTCATGCCGGCTAGGTAAGGCTTGATCATGATCTGGGCCTCGACCTGGCCAACAAAGCCGCTTGCTGCATTGCTAAGGGCTTCGCTACCGCTAACCCCCATCAGTTTGTGCATGACCCTAGCGAACACTGTCACCACCCGCTGCATAATGCCTATATGGTAGAGCAGGCTAACCAACACTGCCACGAAAATGATTGTCGGGATGATCTTGAAGAAGAAGATAAAGCTATTCTCAACCCCAAAGGTGCTGTCCATAATCCCCTTGTTGACCAAGACGCCAAACACAAACTCAGCACCTTTGTCACTATAGTTCAAGATGTTGGTCACCAAGGCACCTAGCTTAGCGAAAAGCCGTTGTCCGATCTCGACCTTGAGCACGAAAATCGCAAAGAACAATTGCAGACCTAGCCCCATGCCGACTAACTTGTAGTTAATCGCCTTACGGTTGTTGGACATAAAGTAGGCGATCGCCAAAATAAGGACGACGCCCAGAAGGCCAGAAAATCTTTCCACTACAGACAAATAAGGTGTAAGGGGCTACCTAACCAGACCAGCTACACTATCTACACTATTTGTGTTCGAAAGTCAGCCGTGGTGGAAGCCAAAGGGTATGCATTGCGGCAAAGCAACAATAATAGGCAGGATATTGCAAATCTGATCCTTGGGTTGACAACATAGCTGTTTTTTCAGACCTGTTGCAATCGGACATTGGCCATTCCTAAAGGCAAATTTCCTATTTGTAATATGGCTTTGGGTGTTAACGGATCCGAATTTTGCCAACAATCGAACAAAATATAGCAAGTAGCCTACCTTAGTCCTACCTCTGGGCCTACCTTTGGTGCTGGACCTCTGGCCCTAGTGTGAAAGTAGTGGTATAGCTCAAGAACCCAGACGATAGATCCTACCACGAATACCAAGTTTTCTTATGCCTCACTGCAAATCAACAAACTATTTCCTCGGGCTGTCACTAGTGCTTCTGCTGGCCCTCAGTGGCTGCACAAAGCCTACCAAAATTGAGGGGTTAGATGCGGAGAAGTTTGGCAAAGACGCCAAAGGCTGCAATGGCTATCGCTCCTCGATCAAGCCCCTGCTGGAGGCACATCTGCTAGACTTCAAATCCTTGAGCGAACCAGAGATTATTGCCACACTAGGCCCTGCAGACCGGAAGGACCTGAGCAGCAGGAGTCAAAAATACTTCTTGTATTACCTCAGCGGTGCCCCAGATTGTCCAAATCAAGATAGCGTGGTAGGACGCCCTGTAGTTTTGCTTATCCGCTTCAACTCGCTAAACAGGGTTACAGAGTCCAGCATCGGGCTTGATTGATTATTTTAGGTGGCGTTAGGCCCTGCTTGATTTTTGAGCCCCAAATTTAGGTTCATCTAGCTATGTTTAGGCGCACAATAAGGGCCTTTCGTCCTTATACGATGGACTATCAGGTGCACCTGTACCTTGGATATCTAAAGTAGAGGAACCCAGAATATTGAGTTGCTGCCATAGACACCAACTACCAAGTAGGACCTATGCGGGTAAGACCACGTGTTTGATCTGGTCTTTGGCAACATCCAACTGCGCTTGGTGCTTTGTCTTCTCCGCCATAGATGGACACCTGAAAGGGCGGTCAAAAACAGCTCCAGTGATATACTTGAGCATAAAAAAAGCCTACTACGTGATCACGCAGCAGGCTTTGTTCCATTAAAACAGTCCGGATGTTAGTCCTTTTGCTTAGCGCCAAACCCTTTAAGCTTACGAGCGCCAAAAGAAGCACCAGCTGCTAGAAGCAAGCTGACACCGCCATCGACAGGGATCGCAAGTGGGTTGAGTGGATCTGGTCCTCCCGGATCAGGGCCTGCAGGCGGTTCGGCAGGAGGCTGAGCAGTTGCTACAGCCACAGCCATGAAGAACATAGCTGTTAGACTTAATAGTTTTTTCATGTCGAGAAGGTAAATTCTAGTTGAAAGGACTGAATAATGTGTCTAAACCCGTACGACAAAAGTAATGATTGTTTCAGAAATCGCAACTAAGCACCAAAAAAAATTACAACTATTTTTTGTTGACCGAATAGACCCCCCACAGGATAAGCGCTAGACCCAGTATCTGGATCAACCCAAAGGGTTCGCCAGTTAATAAACCCAACAATACGGCCACAAACGGGATGGCATAGGTCACTGAGCTCGTAAATATGGCTGTTGTCATCTTGATTAGCCTGTTGAACAACAGGGTGCCAATAGCCGAGCCAACCACCCCTAGCGCAATGATGGCAAGTACAGATGGGTGGGTGATGCCTGCAGTGGTCAGTCGACCAATAAAATCTTGGTCGAAACAGAGCCAAAGCAAGGCCGGGAATCCTGCCAAGGTAAGTGCCATGATGGCATTCTGGATTGGCGGGAAGGCCACCAACTTGTACTTGATGTAGTTGACATTGCTGGCATACAAAACTGTAGCCAACAAGACTAACCCCGCATATGGGTTGATGCTATCAAGACTGATACTCCCCCTGGTGCTCGCGATCAGGATGGCCCCAGCAAAACCAAATGAAAGGCCTAAAAGCTGCCACCGGCTAAGTTTCTGCTTATAGATGATGATGCCCATAACCATGGTAAAAATGGGTGTAAAGGCATTGAGGCATCCACTAATACTGGACGGCAGGTGACCACCAGCGACCGAAAAAAGCAAACTAGGCAACAAATTGCCCATCATCCCAGACAGAAAAAAGGGGAACAAAAGCGACCTTTGGGCCTTGGCAAGCACCGAGAGACTAAAGGGCAAAACGGTCAGGAAGGCGACTGCTATGCGCATCGTACCTACTTGCACACTCGTAAAAACCTCGAGCCCCACCTTGATCAGCAGAAACGACGTACCCCAGATGAGCGCTAAAAAAATAAACAGCCCCCAAATCAAAAATTGGCTAGGCTTTTCTGTTTCGGCCTTAGGGGCCAAATTTACTGACGCTAGGTCAGGGTCTGTCTTTATCATGCAGGCTGATGCTCATACGCATCTGCAAAAAGGTGAGCTACCTCCATCAGGGTATCCCGAATTTCGGTCGCATTTTCGCTCGTGACCAACTTCATCCGGAATGGTTTAAAGTCTGGGATGCCTTTGAAATAGTTGCTGTAATGGCGCCTCATC
>CANHWS010000017.1 GCA_947464365.1 Cytophagaceae bacterium
ACCCTTCTTTACACCTTTTGGTTGTGCGTTATACTGTGGGCCAAAAAGCAAAGGACGATCGCCGTATTGCTCACGCTTGAGGTATGACACGAAGCTCATAGCATCCTTAGGCGTGTTTTCGTTGATTGGAGGGTCAAAATTGCTCCGGACCAATATGATGCCGTAAGATGCGTACCCGATCAAGATAAAGGCAAAGGACACCAGTACCAAGTTAGGTATCACTTGACCGGCTTTTTGGGTCCGGACGATACCATAGATCAAGCCAACCACAATGACAATGGCGAAAAAGATGACACCAGTGTTGTAACCCAAATGGAAGGTTTTTACAAACAATATCTCGAAGCTGGATGCAACAGATGGCAACCCAGTGATCACGCCAGACATGATGGTCACGAGCATCACTACACCAACGCCAAAGGCAATCGCAGCACCTTTGAAGGTAGTGCTAGGATATCGTTTGAAGTAATAGATCAGGGCCAAAGCTGGCAAGGTGACCAAGTTCAGCAAGTGGACCCCAATGGACAGACCAGTGAAATAGGCGATCAGGACCAACCAACGATCTGCATGTGGTTTGTCAGCAATGGTTTCCCAGCGCAACATTGCCCACACAACCAAGGCCGTGAACAAGGATGACATGGCATAAACCTCGGCTTCCACAGCTGAGAACCAAGCACTGTCACTGAAGGTATAAGACAGGCCACCAACAATACCGGCAGACATAACTGCAAGGGTCTGGGTAGCACTGAGGGGTTCGCCCTCTTTGTTCTGGACCATCTTACGGGCCAGCATTGTGATCGTCCAGAAAAGGAACAAGACCGTAAAGCTGCTGCTAAGGGCCGATACCATATTGACCCAATAGGCAACTTGGGTAGTATCACTGCCAGCAACCATGCTAAAGAGTCGGCCAATCAGCAAAAACAAAGGGGCACCCGGGGGGTGTGGCACCATGAGTTTGTATGAAACAGCAATAAACTCGCCGCAGTCCCAAAAACTGGCGGTCGGCTCCATGGTCGTCACGTAGGCAAAGGTGGCAATGGCAAAAACCAGCCAGCCGACGACGTTGTTAATTAGTTTGTAATTGGACATTAGGTTAGTATTCAGCTTTAATAGGCGGGCAATTTACTGCCTAAATTCCAAACAGTCTGCTTTTGTGCAGGCAGCAAGGCGGACTTAACGTGATGACAAGGCATTATGTTATCGGCTTGTTAAGCACTGATGGGCCGCCTGACCCCAATATGCCACAATTACCCCCCCCTGAAGCGAATCAACCCTCAGTCCGAAAGATCTCTTGTGGCAGGGCAACCACTGGCATGTAACTAGCGTTACCAACCCGTAAACATGGTCTTTAAGGGCTCCTGATAGAACCCCATTAACTCAATCGATCAAAAAACAGGTGTTTCTTGGTCGATCAGGATAACAGGAAGTCGGTAATAAAAAAAATCGTAGGGTCTATAAGCCGGATCCTGTGTTCACGTTAGTCGTGATGGCTACCATTTATCTGGGCCATGGCTCACGCCGTGGCTCTAGCGATTTACCCGTTGGCTTGGGCGCGCAACCCTCACGACGCACCCGAAGGTGCGTACACGCCAACTGTTTAATCTTGCAACCCCTAAGGTTTACCATGCCTCGCTGTCACCAGACGAGCGGTGGGCTCTTACCCCGCCTTTTCACCCTTACCGTACTTAAGGCACGGCGGTATATTCTCTGTGGCACTTGCTGTCAGCTGGCACTTAAGCACCAGCTGCCTACCCGTTAGGTAGTAGGGCGCGCTACGTTGTCCGGACTTTCCTCGCTGGCAACATTGGCCATCGCGGCAGCCCAACCCTACGATTTGGTCCGCAATATCAGCATTTATCGCCAGTTCGATGGGTCTTATCTAGTGCAGCTACGCCACAAAAGAGGTGATTGACACTAATCTTCTTGATGTGTTGATCACTAACGCTGCCTGCGCATGAGCGAAAGTGCGAAGTCAACTAGTTGGTCCTTAGCTACTTGGTTGATGGATGGAAGCTGATCTAGCATGGCTAACCCTTCGTCATAATATTGTCGCATCTTGGCCTCTGCCAGTTGTTTGATGCCAAGCTCGTTGTAAATAGAGGTCACCAAAGCTACCTTTTCGGCAGCGGGCATATCCGTCGTGAGGGCACGATTGAGTGCGCGCTTGGTTCCACCCTGCTCCTCAGCTAGTTCTAACGCTTTGATCAATAGATAGGTCTTTTTATTGGCCACGATATCCCCGCCGACTTGTTTACCAAAGGCGGCCTGCTCCCCGTACACGTCCAGAATGTCATCCATCAGCTGAAAACCGATACCGATCGTTGTGCCAAACTCCTCCAGCAAGTCAGCCTCCTCGGCTGTCGCATCGGCCAACAAAGCCCCAAGACGACAACTATAACCAAGCAAGACAGCCGTCTTGAGCTTAATCATATCGAGGTATTGCTGGTCAGTAACAGTCGTTAATTGCTCAAAATTCATGTCCCATTGCTGGCCTTCGCAAACCTCGGAAGCAACCTTGTTGAACCCAAGCAAAGCAGGCCTCAGTTTGGTATCAGGTACAGTCAACAATAAGTTGTAGGCAGCCACCAGCATCACATCTCCACTCAGGATGGCAACATTATCGTTCCACTGATGGTGCACGGTCGGTTTACCTCGCCGTAAGGGTGCCTTGTCCATGATGTCGTCGTGCATCAGGGTGAAGTTATGGAAAACCTCTACGGCAAGGGCAGGCCGTAGCCACTCGTCCTGCACATGGCCGAACAATTGCCCAGAGAGCAGCACCAAAGCCGGCCGCAAACGTTTACCACCAAGGCCCATTAGGTAGCTAATTGGTTCGTACAGCTCGGGTGGTGTCTCGCCGTACTGGATAGTACTGAGGGTGCCTTCTAGCTTATCAAGCCATTGGAGAGCAGACAAGGGTGCAGCCTTTGGCGATTTCGTACTTAAGTGCTGGGCAGACATAATTTAGAATCAGGATGATCTTTAAGAACAAGTTCGGACAAGCCGACCATGGTAAAAGGAAGTCGACAAAGATTGGCCTACATTTTTTCTTCCTCTTACCTAAAGGCTGCAAGATATTGAGCAACATCGTCACATGGCCAGATAAAATAACCCAAAAACAACCACTAAGTTTGTGGACATCATTCCTTTTGTCTTGTCCCCCTGCGCACATGCCCCATAGTTGTGGTCCTTGGGTTGGCCTACTTGCCTTCACCTTTTTTGTATTGACCATTCCGTCGACATTGGCACAGGACGCTAACTTGTCAGGTCCGAAGCAGGTAATGCAGGACAGCTTGAAGGCTAAAAATGCCTATTACAAACTATATGAGGACCATTTAATGGTCAGCCCGTATTTGGGCCTAGGTAACCTGATCTTTGACTTTAGACCTGCAAATGGGGATAATCAGCAGGCGGCAATGTATGGTAGCAATAACAACTATCGTGTTGGTATTGGGCTATCATACAATGATATAGCTGTATTTGTTGGGATGGGGACCAGCATGACAAACTATAGCACAGAAATCGCCCCGCAAAGCAAGTATCAGGATTTATCCCTGTCACTAATCAGCGGAGGTGTCGTGACCCGATTGTCCTATAGGGACTATCAAGGACTGGTAGAAACAACTGATCTCAGCACCGCGATCGCCCAAAACACTAAGTTGCCTTTCCGCGATGAAATGGCATATCGACAGTATCATATCAAGTCAGGCTACTTCTTCAACAATGCTAAGTTTGACTACAATACCATCGTCAACAGTGCAGGTCAGCACCTAAAGTCTGCCAATAGCTTTAATCTGGAAGGCGGATATGATCACTACTCTCTCGGGGTAGGTAGCAGCTTGGTTCCGAAATCGAGACTAGAGCCATACAATAGCAGTATCGAGGATCTCCGAGGGTATGAGGTTAATAGTTTTGTTTTGGCGCCTGGCTGGGCAGGTATATGGGCAGGTCAACACTGGTACGTAATGGGGAAATTTAACCTCGGGGTCAGGGCTAACCTGATAGAGTCCATTTATGTCCAGAACAGGAACCAAGTCATGACCTTTTCGCCTGATGTAACAGTCCGCATTTGCTTGGGCTATAACAAACCTCGCTGGTATTTGACCTTAGATACTGAAGCCCAAACCTTTATGACAACAACGTCTGACTATGAGGCCACGACGACTTACGGTCAAATTTATTATACCGTCGGTTTTAGATTTTGGACACCTAGACTTGGCAAACTAATGCGTCAGGTGCCAGTACTACGTGCGTTTGTATAGACGCCCTATGCTAATGGGGTAGTCCATCCATATTGGCTTAGTCTCCCAGCTTGTTTAGCAGCTGCTTCTGTTTGCGTTCCTTATTTAGCTTGAGGTAGGTATTGACCACTGTAATGCTAGTGAAGGCAATAAATCCAAGGATGATATACTGTAGATACTTCAGGATTGTATCTCCATACATATCCCCCAGCCAATAGCCGAGGCCTGCAAGCACCCCAACCCAAAGCAATGCACCAACTACATTAAAGAAGAAAAACTCACGATATCCCATCCGGACAATGCCAGCCAAAAGTGGGGCGAACGAGCGGACAATCGGGAGGAAACGCCCAATAATCAGGGCTAGGCCGCCATATTTTTCGAACACGTCACGGGTGTTCTGTATATAACGTCGTTTGAAGAAAAACGAGTCAGGTCGATTCTCGAGGGACTGACCAGCGTATCGCCCGATCAGAAAGCCAACATAGTTTCCTGAAACTGCGGCCCCAAACAAAGCGGCTAACATAACCCAGATCGGTACCTGAATCTGCCCCACACCTACTAACAGACCTGCGGTGAAGAGCAAATAGTCACCCGGCAGCCAGAAGCAGAAAAAGAGCCCTGTCTCCGCAAACACGATGATAGTGATAAGCGCAAGGCCACCATTTGTGATGGTTTCGGGAGATGGATTGATGTATTCGAAAATATCCAATAATAGGGTCATAGAGGGGGCAACTTAATGCTGCCATAAAATGAGTTCGGTGGGCCAAGTGTGCTGAATGGTCAGAATAAGATGGCAGACTAAGCGACTCGAGAAGGTCAAAGATAGATTGGCAATTGCCAATCCGGAACCTAGGTCATCTTTTGTTAATACGGCCTGCTATGCTTTTAGTAACTCCGGATGGGCTTTGACGACGGCCTCCATCGCAATTTGGCTAGCTACGCCAATGCTGGCGATGTGCTCATCCCCTAATGCCATGCTCAAAAATAATGCCTCGTATTGGGACGGAGCGAGGTAAATCCCCTGTTGCAACATTTGCTGAAAGTAGGTTGCGAACGCAGGCAAGTGGCTGGTTTTGGCATCAGCAAAGTTCCGGACCTGATTGGTAGTAAAAAACAGAGTAATCATGCTGCCAACGCGGTTGATGGTCATCGGAAGGCCAATATGGTCAAGGCTCGCACGCAAAGTGGCTTCGAGGGCGGCACCCTTGGCTTCTAGCTGATCATAAAGCCCGTCAGTAGTATTGATGAGGTTGAGCATCGCGAGGCCGGCTGCCATCGCCACAGGATTGCCAGACAGCGTACCCGCTTGATAGACTGGACCAGCTGGAGCAACACAGTCCATAATCTCAGCTTTGCCACCATAGGCGCCGACAGGAAGCCCACCACCGATGATCTTGCCTAAGGTTGTCATATCGGGTGTGATGCCGTAAAGCTCTTGCGCACCACCTTTTGCCAGCCTGAAACCAGTCATGACTTCATCAAAAATGAGGACGATACCTTCGGCAGTACAACGGTCTCGAAGGCCCTGAAGGAACCCAGGAGCAGGTGGAACCAAACCCATGTTGCCTACGACAGGCTCTAGGATCAGGGCAGCAATCTGACCTCGGTTGGCTTCCAGCAAACGGTCAACTGCCTCAAGGTCATTGTACGGTGCTGTTAGGGTATCATTGGCAACCCCTTTGGTAACACCAGGGCTATCTGGAACCCCAAGCGTGATAGCACCACTACCTGCTGCAATCAGGAACGAGTCGCCATGGCCATGGTAACATCCTTCGAACTTGATGATTTTGTCCCGACCAGTATAGCCACGTGCTACACGAATAGCGGCCATTGTAGCCTCCGTACCGCTATTGACCATTCGGACCTTTTCAAGGCTTGGTACCATCTGGACCAAAGTCTCGGCCATTAGGACTTCCCTTGCTGTTGGCGCACCAAACGATGGCGAGTCCTGGATAGCAGACACAACTGCCTCGGCAATTGCAGGGTGTGCATGGCCAAACAGCATCGGCCCCCAACTATTGATTAGCTCCAGATAAGCATTACCATCGACGTCATAAAGATATGCTCCTTGCCCTTTAGCCATAAAAACGGGGTTGCCGCCCACTGCTTTAAAGGCACGAACAGGGCTGTTGACACCTCCTGGTATCAGGGTTTTGGCTTTGGCAAATAGACTTTCGCTGGTGGTGGTGGTGCGCATGGTTGGTTTCTGGGGCCACATCGGGCCAAATGTTGTGGGCACAAAGGTGGGAGATTCTGGTATTGGGCCATAAGACATCCGCCAAAAAATATATCTTTGCGGCGCTTCAGACGGCAAACCGGATACCTTAAGCCAAATCTAAGCAGTAGCTCTGGGTCAATAACATCATATCTTACCAGACGGTTTGATTGATGCCTTGATAGGCTCCCTGGCATGACTATCGCAACCATAACAAACATCCCACACTGGTGCTTGGTATGAAAAGCGAGCTCAGCCCAAGTCTAGTCCCAAACAACTACCTGCTAGACTTGTGCCTACGGTCGAAAGGCGCCAGCTGGCACAATGTACTTATCCCCCGCACATGAAGTATAACCGCATCCTCCTGAAACTGAGTGGCGAAGCCCTTGCAGGCAGCAAGAAATTTGGCTTCGATGCCGAGATGATTAAAAGCTACGCCGAAGAGATTGCCAAAGTCGTTGGCTTAGGCGTGCAAGTGGCCATCGTTGTGGGTGGCGGCAACATCTTTAGGGGCGAGGATGCCCAAGAAGCCGGCATCGACAAGGCGCAAGGCGACTATATGGGCATGATGGCAACGCTGATCAACAGCATGGCCATCCAGGGTGCTCTGGAAAATGCAGGGCTACATACCCGTGTAATGAGTGCCATTCAGGTGGACCAAGTCTGCGAACGATTCATCAGACGTAGGGCCATGCGCCACCTCGAAAAAGGCCGTGTTGTGATTTTTGGCGCTGGCACGGGCAATCCCTATTTCACGACAGACTCAGCTGCTAGCCTCCGGGCGATCGAGATCAAGGCAGACGTTGTCCTGAAGGGAACCAGGGTTGATGGTATCTATACCGCAGACCCCGAGAAAGACCCAACTGCGACTCGCTACGCCACCATCGGCTTTGAGGAGGTGTTCGCCAAGAAACTAAATGTGATGGACATGACCGCCTTCACCCTCTGCAAAGAGAACAAATTGCCGATCATTGTCTTCGACATGAATAAGCCAGGCAACTTGGTTAATGTTGTCAAGGGTGAGCAAATTGGCACACTCGTGACCATGGGCTAGGTTCTACCCAACCAACCATAGGCTTACTTTACCTAAATATTGACCCCACTACCCCACAGTACCTCATTTACACACCATTGATATGGAAGAGATCCAGTTATTCCTCGACGACGCCAAAGACCAAATGGAGCGGAGTCTGAAACACACTAGTGTAGAATTCGCACGCATCAAGGCCGGCAAAGCCATGCCCAATATGCTTGATGGCCTCGTTGTGGACTATTATGGCGTCCCGACACCAATCGCTCAGGCAGCAACTGTTAGCACACCCGATGCTCGAACCCTCCTGATCCGTCCTTTTGAAAAGAAACTCATCAACGAGATCGAGAAAGCAATCAAGAACAGCGACCTTGGTTACAACCCACAAAATGATGGAGAGCAGGTCCGGATCAACATCCCGCCTCTGACCGAAGAGCGCCGTCGTGACCTTGTCAAAATGGTCAAGAACGAAGGCGAAGCTGGCAAGGTCCGCATCCGGAACGTACGCAAGGAAACCAACGAAAGCCTCCGCAAACTCCTAAAGGAAGGTGCTAGCGAAGACGATGTCAAACGTGCCGAGGACAAAGTCCAGAAGCTTACCGACGAAAGCATGGTCAAAATTGAGACCATGATCACCGCCAAAGATGCAGAGATCATGACTGTTTGATCAAAACCATTGCTTTTAGTGCAAACAAAACACCCAAGTATCTTACAAGATCCTTGGGTGTTTCGTTTTAGTCCTACGTTGATAATCCTTTAAGGCCAAGGCTGGACAAAGGATCTAGCCCAGACTACCATTTTGCCATTTGAGCAGTTCGGACTTGCCCATCGAGATCGGTGGCAACCAGATGATAAAGACCTATTGGTAAATGGTCCGATGACAGCCGCATGGTCCCTGCAGCAGAGTCCGATGGTTTGAAAGTCATCATTATCCTTCCTAGTTGGTCTAGGACCACAAGCTTACCATAGTTGCCCACTACAACCCAATCTTGATGGTCATAACGCAGATCGATAGCATTGATCTGCCCACGGTTCGCTCCTGGTAGTAGGACAGGTGATGCCGTGGATAAGCCTAGAATCAACTGCCCCCACTTCGGATTACGGAACTGATAGATGCCTGCTATCGAATCATAAGCTACAACAGAGTCAGAAGGTAGATTCTGTATATTCTCGAAAGCCTGCCTTCTGTAGCCAACCACCCAATTGCCTGGCCGCAACGAACCATAGCTAGCCAGTCGGGGTTGTTGCTCGGTAATTGTCAAGGAGGTTAGGTTGACATTTTGGCCATCATAATAGTTGATGATGTAAGGCCGAGGACGCGCACCAGTTGGTGGTATAAAGTTCTGCAAAACACGATCGAAACGGGTGGCCATCAGCAAAAAGGTTGGTGTATCGACTTTAGCCTTAAGCTCTCCGCCAAAAAAAGAGTATGTCTGGCTTGTATCAGCTGCATTGACCAATGTGCTATAACCTTTGGCAACCGGGATGTCAACCAACTGGCGAGCAGGGCGGGCAATTAGTGGCGCCATCCGACCAGAGACTAAGTCTAGGGTGCTATCTCCTTGCAATTCGTTTAGTTGATAGTAAAGCACTAAACTAGGCTCGTTTCCACGAAGCGGGTGATGGATATGCAATCGAATGGAGTCAGCTGGCAGGGCTACATTCCAAACCCTAACCTCGTCTACAACACCCTCAAAGAACTCATATTGCGGATTACTGAGCTTAGCGTGTTTACCAATCTTGAGCGAGTTGAGCTCTTGTTTAGGAGGACCTGTTGGCGCTCCGTTGGCAGTGATAAGCCGTCCGTTGACATAGGCCTTGAGGGTATCACCATCGTAGGTCGCCGCCAAATGATACCATGTTGCACCTAACAAGGTGCCAAAAGAAGCCGCTTGCCAAGAACCTGTGCTATCCCTGATTACTACTGCGGCTTGAGCTGCAGGCGAAACATGGTCCCAGTTGAACTGGAAATTCTCCTCGTAGTGGACCGGGCCTTTGCCTTGGTTGAAAGTAGGTGCATTGGGGCTCTTGACCCAACACGTTGCAGTAAACTTGCGCAAGTGTGCCCGGAATCTGGTGTCAACATATTGCGTCGAACCATTGAAATACAGCCCCTTCCCAGCTGAGCTATCTGTCTGCGCCCACGTGTAGAAACTTGATAAGCAGGCCAGCAAAAGCATAATAATTTTGCGCGCAAAAGTCAATGTGGGTTTGTAGGTCATGATATGGCAAATGCCTCCTTTAATGGTCTAAAGCAACCATAAAATTAGCAAAACCGTGGACCAATATCAAGTCGTCGAATATGTACCCCGTTAGTGGAGGCCCCCAAACTAAGCCTTGGCCAAGAGGCTGTTATACTGCTTCACCTTCTGGACCATCACAGGCAATAGCTCTGGGTGTTTCTCGATGGTGTTGCCCACGACTACCACATCTGCGCCTGCAGCCAGCGCGTCCTGGATCATCTCGGGGGTCCTAAGGCCACCACCAACAATAAGGGGCGTATCGATTGCCTGGCGTACAGCTCCGATCATCCTTGGGCTAATGGGTTTGGCAGCACCACTGCCAGCATCGAGGTAGATAAGTCCCAACCCGAGCATTTCACCAGCCATGGCGGTACAGGCCGCAATCGCAGGTTTGTCATGCGGGATGGGGGTGGTGTTGCTGATATAACTAACGGTGGTTTGGATGCCACTATCGACCAACATATAACCAGTTGGGAGGATCTCCAGAGGGCTCTTCTTGAGCAATGGGGCAGCCACAACATGTTGACCGATGAGCAGGTCAGCATTCCGGCCTGAGATAAGGCTTAAAAGCAAAATCGCATCGGCGTCATAGTCGATGTGAAGATTGGAGCCCGGAAAAAGAATAACAGGGATGGAGGACTGCTGTTTCATGACAGCGACTACCTCATGAAGCTGGTAGCCTGTCATCAGGCTACCACCTACAAAAATAAGGTCAACGGCTAGGGAGACACACTCGTCCCGCAGTTGGTATGCTTGTTGTGTACTGACTTTGTCAGGGTCAATCAGGAGTGCAAAGAGCTTACGCCCCTCATTTTTTCGCTCCTGCAGCGTTCTCAAGACCTTCGACTGCGTCATTACCCTTTTGGTTTACTCGCTCAATGAAACTGATGATCTTATCACGGGCGATGCTCAAGATGAAGGATGCCATAGCACCTTTGATCATCTCGACGATGCCTAGGCCCGCACTCTGCATTTTGGTCAGAGCGATAGCGCCATTTTCGGCAAAGGTATGCTTTTGCTTCTTAGCCTTTGCGTTGCTGACCAGTTTATAGATCAAGAAACCGCCAATAGCGACACCGAGGGCAGCAGCACCAACCTTGATGGCTTGGTTGCTGTCCATAGTCAGGTTGTGCAGCTGGTCCGTAAAGCTCTGCTTGAGGTCACGGGTTTTGGATTTGAGCTTGTCCACTTCGTTGTCGTAGCCAGACTTGATGGTTTTGATGGTATCGTCCATGATTTTAAGATTTCGAGATGAGAGGGAGATATTTGCTATCTGCTAAGTGCCTTAAGGGTTGAGGCCTGCATGATTAGGGATCTTAATACCAAAATCGGGCCAAATTGAGAGGACTAGACAACAAATATCTGTTTAAGCGTAGTTGCAGGATTGCGTCTTTTGAACTAACCGAACCCTAATGATGATGGGAAACGTCCGTATGGTGGGTGGAATTATCCGTGTGGCCCTGTGTCTGATCAGCTTGGCCATGGTCAGGACTACTAACATCTTGCTCATGACTTGGCTCAGGAGGTTCGGGCATTAGGTCCCATTTGTCATGCCAGTCTGGGTTGTCGATATCGGACGATGCGACAACAGCTGCCCCAGTAGCGGTGGACATGTTTACTGAAGACTGGGTAGAGTTGCTCTTCTTGTCTTTAGACTTTTTGTCGTTGGCATCATCCTTATCAGGAAAAAATTTCTGCTTGGCATAGTACCCGACAGCAGCAGCACCTAAGGTATACAGAAAGGCAACAATCAAGAACCCAGCATATTGGCTATCCGTGAAGTGATTAAGCATCAACGACAACCCAATGCTAAACAACATTAGCGCAATACCCCCAAGAAGAATGATAACCAAACCAATGGCCATCTTTTCGGCCATTTGGGATAGTAATTCTCGCAGCTCGATCTTGATCAGTGTAAATCTGGCATCGATATAGCCTTCGAGACTGTCAGTAAGCACCTCCCAGTCAAACGTAAACTTGGGCAAGAGGCTTTGCGCATTATGCAATAACGCACTTGCTGCCTTCTTGAGCTTTAGTTTGAGGTCAGTCATAGTATTTTAGGTCTGGGCGGGGGTATGGACATAATAAGATAGGCTGACAAAAATAGTCAGGAGTCGGCTGCCAACCATCATCAAAGCCACCTACCTACCAACAATCAGTGTGCCGTACTTCGTCAGTTAGCAAATCTGGCTTTCGTATTTTGAGCACCGAGATCCATCCAAATAGAGAATCGCGATTTGGTTTGTATCTTGCGACGAACGCTTTAGTAATATCTGTCAGCATAAACTGATACAACCTCATGACTAAGAACATCATACCAATCTTGGCTGGCTTTTGCCTCCTAGGAATGGTAGCTTTGGCACCCTCAGCAGGGGCTCAAAGTCAAGTATCGATGCCACTTACTGATCTCAGCCAGTGGCAACCCCCTACCACCAATTGGCAAATCGTAGGGGGGGTTAGCAGCAACCGTAACGTCGTCCAAGACCTAGTGACCACAAGTGGTACTGGTGTGCTCGCCAACAAGATGACTGCGCAGAATAAGGGGCATCTTACATCCTCCTTCAGCCACGGAGACCTTGACATAGAGTTAGAGGTTATGATGCCGAAAGGTAGCAATAGTGGCATCTACCTGATGGGCCGCTATGAGGTGCAGCTTTTCGACAGCTGGGGCAACAACAGCCCAGCATTTTCGGACATCGGCGGCATCTATCAACGCTGGAACTCCAAAGCAGAAAAAGGGCAAGAAGGGTATGAGGGCAAGGCGCCACGTGTCAATGCCTGCCGGGCTCCTGGCCTATGGCAAACTCTCCGGATTTCGTTCCGTGGACCGAGGTTTGATGCCTTTGGACGTAAGGTCAGCAATGCCAAGTTCCTGAAAGTCATGCTGAACGACTATCCCATCCATGAAAATGTGGAGTGCACTGGGCCTACCAGAGGTGCCGTTTCGGACCAAGAGGTAGCCAGCGCGCCGCTGATGATCCAGGGAGATCATGGGCCTGTTGCCTTTCGCAACATCAAGTACAGTGTTTATGACAAAACACCTCTCAAGCTAGCTGACATGAATTACCAAACTTGGTACGGCAAGTTCAGGGCGCTCAATGACTTTTTGACGAAGAAACCTGACGAAGCCAACCCAACCGACGAGTTAACTTGGCGGGTTTCCAAATTCTATGATGATTACGCCATTCGGATAACGGGGAACCTAATAGTATCCGAGCCAGGCAACTACAACTTTACGTTTCAGGCAGATGGCTATTGTAAACTAGTGATCGGTGGTAATACGTTGTTCGACACCTCTGGCTACCAACGTTGGTACAAAAGACGTGATGTTGGCACTACTCTGGCTAGTGGCAAGGTGCCATTCGAGATCATTGTTTTCAAGAGCAATGTCAAAAACAAAGCTGGTCTTGGCCTAGGGTACACAGGGCCAAATCTTCGGTTTACGTACCTAAACGAGGAGTCTAGTCTGAACGAAGAAAAACCAGCTGATGGCTATTTTAAAGAAGCAGGCACTACCCCCGAATTGATGCGGTGTTTTGTTAAACATCGAGGCCATACTTTGCCTTACGCAGCCGCTATTAGTAACCCCAAAGGCCCTCATTATGAGTTAAACCTCATGAACAATAGCCTGATAAGAGCTTGGCGTGGCAATTTTGCAGATGTGGCAGGTATGTGGGAAAGCCGTGGTGGTAACCAACAACTTTGGTACCGTGGCTCCTCTGTCGATTTTGCGGATGACCCAATTATTGCGCCACTAGCTAACAGCAATGCCGCTTGGCCTGACACACTTACCGAACGCTATAAATTCAATGGGTATAGTTATGATAAGGCAGATGGAACACCTGTAATTAGTTATGGAATCGAAGGCGCTACAATCCTCGACCGTTGGGAACCTAGCGAAAACAACCAAGTCTTGACACATAAAATCAAGGCAGACAACGTGCCTGCGGGCCTATGGGTTCGTTTGGCGGCTGGCACTGCTATTGACCAACTGGCTGATGGCAGCTACCTGATAGACAAAGGCAAGTTCTATATCGTCCCACTAGAGGGCCTCAAGCCAATCATCCGGACAGTCGGTGGTCAGAAAGAGCTGGTTTATAACATTCCAGCATCAGCTAGCAATGCAGGCAAGTCTTCCAACATTAGCTATCAGCTGGTATGGTAGGGTCGCAATCACGTCCGCAACAAGCTCTGATGAGCGTCGAAATACAATCTGCCAATCCCAAAACAACATTTGCCATGCGTTTCGCTTTAGCTGGCTCTGACGATATAAACAATACCCTTCCCTTTCAGCCACACATGTGCCCTGCCTCTAACCTTGGCATTTTCGCTGGTTTTTTTAGGCGTGTCACCTGCCTGTCGGCGGTTGCATTGGCCCTTTTAGTTGGCACAGCAGCCCAAGCCCAAACTGTCAACCAACAGAAGGAGGAAGATTTCTACCGTATCCTTTCAACTCCGGTTGTGAAGGGGATGGAATTAGAGGTCGGAGGGATGGCCCTAATGCCTGATGGACGTCTTGGTGTTGCTACCCGCAAAGGAGACATCTACATTCTCACCAATCCGGAGCTGGAAGGCAATCAACGTCCCTACTTTCAACTATTTGCCTCTGGTCTGCATGAGCCTTTAGGACTTGCCTATCACAATGGTCACTTTGTTACAGCCCAGCGTGGTGGTCTGACTCGTTTGGTGGACCATGATGGGGATGGCAAGGCTGATTTATACGAAAACCTCTGCACCTTTCCGCTGAGTGGGCACTATCACGAATATGGTTTCGGACCAGTGTATGACAAGGAAGGCTATGCCTATGTAAGCTTCAATGTTGCCTTCGGTCAAACGGACTGGTGGAACGGCAAAAGCTTAGTGCCTTGGCGTGGATGGACTGCCAGAATACATCCTGATGGAAAACTGGAGCCATGGGCCGCAGGTGTACGCTCGCCTGCAGGGCTAGGCATGCTCAACGGATCGGACTTTATGTACACCGATAACCAAGGCGATTGGGTAGGTAGTGGCAGCTTAGTCCACCTCGAAAAAGGAGATTTTGTGGGTCACCCAGCAAGTTTGGCATGGTCTTCGGACCCGAACTCTCCTGTCCAGGTAAAGGCAGAGGAGGTTATTAACGATGGAGCCCCTCTGTTTGAGCATAAAAAGGCAGTTCCATCGATCAAACTACCTGCCGTTTGGTTGCCTCACTCAGTGCTTGGTATCAGTACCTCAGAAGTTTTGCCAGATAGCACCGGTGGCAAGTTTGGCCCCTTTGCAGGCCAAGTCTTCATCGGTGATCAGGGCCAGGCTAAAATCACCAGGGTTTTCCTCGAAAAAGTCAAAGGCAAATACCAAGGTGCGGCCTTTGGGTTTCGCGAAGGATTTGCAAGTGGCGTTTTGCGGCTGGCATGGAGCAAAAAAGGCAACCTATTTGTTGGCTGTACAGACCGTGGATGGAAATCGTCCGGGCCAGATGCATGGGCCCTTCAGCGCCTGGTCTGGACCGGAAAAATACCGTTTGAGCTCAAGGAAATCAAGGCACAGCCCGACGGCTTCTTGGTCAACTTCACAGAGCCTGCCGATATCAAAACGGCACAAGATCCTTCTAGCTGGCACCTCCAATCCTTCACCTACAAACACCATAGCACCTACGGAAGCCCAATCATCAACCAGCAGGACCTGACCATTAAGTACATCAAGGTGTCTGAAGACGGTATGAGTGCACGGCTGGTAGTCGATGGCCTGCGCGAAAACTACATCCATGAAATCAAGGCCGAAGGGGTCCTGAACCGCATAGGTCAAAATCTTTTGCACGAGGTGGGTTACTATACCCTCAACAATATCCCTGATGGCGAAAAACTAACCATCCCTGCTGGTGCAACAGCCGCCCATGACCATGGCGCCATGAAGCATGACCACAGCAAAATGTTGGCAGATGCCAAAAAGCAGGAAACCAAACCAGCAACAACAGCCAAGGCAAATGCTAAACTAGCCGCCAAGCCAGCTGCTGCCAAACCTAAGGAAGTGGCACAGGGCAAACGCCCTACCAAAATGCCAGCTGCATGGGGTGGCAAGGTTGATCAGGTCGTGAACGTCGGCACTACAGCCGGAATGAAGTTCGACATGAACTATGTAGAGGTTAAGGCCGGGTCCAAAATCAAATGGGTCTTCACCAACTATGACGACATGATCCATAACCTACTTGTGGTCGGAGGTGGCCAGCACATGGATGTCGCTAAACTGGCAATGAAACTAGGGCTTGACGGCCTCAAGAAGAACTACGTGCCCGAAACACCAATGGTCCTGTTCCATACACGTGTGCTTCAGCCTCAAGAGACAGACATCATCTATTTCAACGCCCCAACCAAACCAGGCAACTACACCTTTGTCTGTACTTTGCCAGGCCACGCCGCCAGCATGAATGGTACCTTGAAGGTGAATCCGTAGGCTAGGCTGTATGATCCAAGCGGATCGGCTGAAAGCTGCAATATTCAACATCATGAGGTTTATGCAGCCACACCTGCCTAAATCCTAAAACCCGAAAAAGCAGGCCCATGGGTCTGCTTTTTTGTTTTGTATATAAGTCCGCATGAGAATTTAAGCCCCTTGTCTCCAAATTGTAGGACTGAGAGTAGGTCGAATCGCTAGATCCCTTTCCTAGAAAGAACTAGTCAGACTAACTCAGTAAAGCAATCCCAATATATCCAGCCCACCAAAGGCTAAGCTGAGCCCAGCTGGCTTGGCCATGGCGCACCATGGTTTGTGTGTTTCGGGGGCTCATCAGGAGGTAGAGCATGGATAGAACCAGCACAGCCGTAAGTGCAGCCGTAATATCAGCCACACTGCCATAGCCCTTTAGCCATCCCAAAGTCTGAGCTACCTCAAACACAACTGCAAAGCCAACTACGGTAATGATCCATCGGCCAATGGAATGCAAGGACAGCGCTTTAGATAAGATACCAAAGGCTTGCCCCATCACGATCATGGAGGCTGAAAGCAAAAAAGTTGGCATACTACCCAAAAGGACATCTGGTAATGGTATGTAGCGGGATAGGCCAAACAGAGGAGCACATTGGCTGACCATACCAGTAAGGCCTAATGCCCCTACCCAATGGTAGTTAAGGACGGCTTCGAACCTATAGGAAAGGTAAAACAGCCCTCCAATCCCCAAGATTGCAAAGGCAACTAGGGCCAATTGGCGATCAAAACGAACGGTAGTGGCAGTTCTTTCCATATTTTTACAATCCTTATCGTGCCCTAAAGTACCACGCCTAATACACCATTACCTACCTTCATCAAGATCAAAATGCAATGAAAAGAAACCTATACCACACCTCGATCAGCAAAGTAGCCTATCGTCGGATATTGATTTTGGCCTTAATTATCTGCCTAGGTTGTCAACAAGCAAGAGCGCAATATACCGTTTTGGCCGTGCGTGGGGAGGCAAACTTAGTGAAGGCTGACGGCAAATCGGTAATGGAGCTTGGTTTAGGAGATAACCTGCCAAAAACGGCCAAACTAAGGATCGGTTCGACGGGGGCAGTTTTGGTCTGGGCCGAAAACAACCTGCAAGAGGTCACGTCCAGCCATGATGGTCAAGCCCTTAGTTCTCTGCCCATAACGAGTAACCTGCCATCCGCAGTATTTCTGGCTGAGCCAACGATAAAGTACTTGGCTAACCCAAATGAAAGCCCTATTTACAGCATTAGGGATAGGTTGGCTTTGCAATACAGCATCTCTGACTATCCTCTGGATAGTATCAATGGGTTTATGCTCAACATAGCTGTTAAATTCGGGGGCAAAAACAACATCAAAAAACGTTGCAGCACTTGGGGGGATAGTGTTGTGATTGACCGGTCGGCAATGGCACTACCTAGCTTTGGGGCTTATGGCGGGCCTGGGCAGCTATTTTACTTCACGAAGGAGACTACCTTTTATAAGCTGCTCGGAAATGTGGTCCTGCTGGACAAATCCTTTGTCAAATCTAGCCTCGAGCCTCTTAAGGGCCTATTTGGCCAACTGCCACCAGCAACTCAAAGGCAACGGCTAACGCAATACATCATGTGGTGCTACCCTACCCTATTGCAAGCAGACTGCCAAATATTGGTAAATGAGTGGGAATCCGAAACAACAAGGATGGTCAAAAAGTCAGGCAAAAGGACCAAGTAAAGGCCCCCTTGGATATGGTCAAGAACAATAAGGTTTAAAGTTGTGACTTCAAGTCTATTGGGGAGTTGTGGTATTCAACTTTGGACCTTTGGTATAGCATGTGATACCCAAGTCGATTGACTACTTCACTTATAGTGGCGCAGCAAATACAAATAACCTTAACTAATATCTAGCACCCAAATTAACGCCAAACGCCTCTGCAAGCAACAGCTCACAGAGGCGTTTTTTAATGGAGGTTCCGAGCAGATTCGAACTGCTGTACGAGCTTTTGCAGAGCTCTGCCTAGCCACTCGGCCACGGAACCTTGGCTACTTCCAAATCCTAGTATCTCATTTGATACCTCCCAGATTTGTAAGGGATGCAAAAGTAGTCAATGGCACCGCTAATCCAAATAAATGGGACAAAAAAGTTAAAAATCTAACCTCTGGGGCCATTATACCAAGCTCCATCGACCATCACCCTATCAACCATTTGTGCTCCTGTACCATAGTGATACGGCAAGAACTGCCAACTAGGTATAGGTGCACTAAGCCAGAGATTGGCTGGTCGCCCAACAGCAATACTACCATGGCTATCCTCTAGCTCAAGTGCAGCAGCGGCATTGAGCGTCATTGCGTTGAATGCCTCTGCTGGTGTCATCCGGAGCTGGGTACAAGCCAATGACCACAACAAGGGCATATTACCACTTGGGCAACTGCCCGGATTGTAGTCACTAGCAACCACCACTGGCAGACCAGCATTGAGCAGCTTCCGGGCAGGCGCATACGGAATGCCTATGAAGAACGAACAGCCTGGCAACAGTACCGGCAAGGTTTTTCCTAGCTTTAAGGATTCGATTTCATCTTCACCAATTTGCTCAAGGTGATCAACCGAAAGCGCCCCATGGTTGACTGCCACTTGCACTCCACCACTTATGGCCAGCTGGTTACCATGTATCTTGGCACGCAGCCCATGTTTGGCACCAGTCTCGATAACAGCTGCTGCGTCCTGTATCGTGAAATAGTTGGCCTCACAGAAGATATCCACATAGTCTGCAAGTCCTTCGGCTGCTACAATTGGTATCCAAGAAAGCACATCCTTTAGGTAAGTAGCTCTATCTGGGTAAGAACGCGGAACGGCATGCGCCCCAAGAAAAGTGGCCTTAATCCGGATGGGAAAATTATCAGCCAACCGCCTAATGACCCTAAGCATTTTGAGCTCATCGGCTAAGGTAAGCCCATAGCCACTTTTGATCTCGATGGCAGTGGTACCCATCCTGATGACTTGATCCAGCCGAGCGGAAGCAGCCAAATAGAGATCATCCTCAGTTGTTGCTTGCAGCCTTGCCGCGGAGTTCAGGATACCACCACCTCGGGCAGCGATTTCTTGATAGGTCAAGCCACGAATGCGATCCTCGAACTCAGCTTCGCGGCTACCTGCAAACACCAAATGCGTATGGCTATCGACAAAACCAGGGAATGCCCAACGGCCAGCACCATCATATACGTCTTGATTGAGGCTGTTTTCGGTGGGTAGCCCATCTTGCATTTTGCCCATTCCGGCCACTCCACCGTCCTTGATCTGCAACCAAGCATCAGTAAGGATAGGGAGCTGGTCTTGCTTCGCACCCTTTAACAACCTCGGCACTAACCCTCCGTATGCCCCAACGATGCCTTTTAGGTTGGTGATCAGGATATTGGGGAGTGTAACACTAGCCATGTTTTTTTTGGAGTATATGGTGTCTGAACGAAAAGAAAGGCACCAAAGTATCCCTTGGTGCCCTTGCAATATTAGCAGTAAAATCTTGATGGAACCTTAGCGGACGATCAGTTTTGCAGAGCGATTCGCCTGTCCGCTTTGCTGCACTTCTAGGTGATAAATGCCTTTTGGTAGGCCATCTAAGTCAATGGTCTGGACACTTTCCCCGTTAATATTAGCAGTATAGACCAGCTGGCCTAAGGCATTTGTCAACCGCATGCTGCCGTCAAGCCCTGCAGTGGTTTTAACATTCACCCAGCCTGAGGCCGGGTTAGGATACACCTTCAGGCTACCACGTTCTGATGTCGGAGCTAGGGACGTGAGCTGGGTGAAGTCAGCGTAGACGGCGCGAGTACTATTTTTCCAACTTTGGTTAGTCCCATCCCAGTTCTGGTTGATGATCTCCAGCAGATCAATTCCGTTAGTTGCATAGGTCGGAATGCGGTTGAAGCCAACTAATCCTCTAAAACTACCTGCTGAGGCCGAATAGGTCTCGATCCTAAAACCTGTATAGAGTCCGTTTTGGTCATAGTTTGAATACTGCCGGCGGAGTGGCTGCCAACCTGCCAATGTCCTGTTCTGGGTCAGGATGGTATATGAGCCTGTCGAACCATAGGTACTAATGCTTCTAAGGCTATCCGTCCAGACACCCAAACCACGCCCTTGGATAATATAGCGTGATGGTTTGCTTGTGGCAAGCAATGGGCTGGTGTAGTCGTACCATTGCAAGCTGTCGTATTTGAGCCTCAGCCTAAAGCCATTTGCTGTCATTAGATAGGCATAATAACCTATTGGTACACCAGCAGCGTTGACCAAAATGGTATCGCGCTCGCGGTCATCATAGACCTGGTTGTTGCTGTTCCAAGCGCTTGTAAGGATCGTATTTGGGTAGCCTTGCGGCGTGTAGGTATAGGCGGTTTTACGCCCAGTGACAGTCTCCCAGCCAACAGCAGTGGCACTCCAAGAGTCGGTACGGGTTTCGGTCCGGTTGCCAAAGCTATCATAGACGTTGACCACCTGCAGACTGTTGACGAAGGTGCCAGCGACTGAGCTGTAGTATCTGGTGATCGTCAGGAGGTTGTTGCGGCGGGCATCATAATAACTACTGTCATAGCTGACATAAACCCAAGTACCATTGCCGGGGTCATAGTTGTAGGATCCGCGCCAGGTTTGGTTACCGGCAGCATCATAGCCGTAGAGCACCCTGCCGAGCGAGTCAAGACTTGTAGGGGCAAGGTAATACCGTGCAACTAGGTTGCCACGGCTGTCGTATTTGAAACGCCCCTCTTCAGCATAGGTCCAGGTACTGGTTGTATCGTTCCAATCATACTCTTTGCTGCTACCATATTTGCTGAAAAGGGTGGCAGGAGTTGTTGGTGCCGACCACGGCAAAACCGAATAGCCTTCGGTTGGCATACTTGTCACTGGGTTGCTTGACTGAAGATTTTTTTGCTGCGAAATGGCAAAAAACGGCAGGAGCCCAATGGCAACACTAAGGATTGCACCCGAAAAAAACTTGTTCATAAAAAACATCTGGCCTTAGGCTTGGCACAGCAAAGTAAAAAGTGGTTTGTGACTATTTGGATTTACTTACCGAGCAGGAAAACATCTCGGTATCTAGGTCCGCAATCTACCAAACAATCCTGAGAACAAATTTTAGCAGTCTAGGCTTTAACATATATCTGGGTCCAGCGGCCATTTTGGGCCCCAAGAGGTCATTAGTACCTCTTTCAAGTATGCAAAAGACCAGCAACAGCTACTGACAAAACATGATTTGCGTCTGTCCTGTAACTGAAGGAGCCGCTAATAGTTTTTTGTTGGTCAAGATCGTATTTTAGCGCTCTGGCTTAGGTGATAAGGTCCTAAACATCCGAAGTTGGGAAATAGGCATTCAAAAAAACGCCTATATTTGTTGTCAACTATTGCAAAGCCGCAAAGATCTGGTTACTTTTGCGTCCTGATTTTTGAAGAGCACCTCACATAGGATACCTCACATGTACCTTACTACAGATACCAAGACAAATTTGTTTGCTAGCCACGGTGCTAACAAATCCGCCACCGACACTGGTTCGCCTGAGTCACAGATTGCGCTGTTCACATACCGCATCAACCACCTTACAGGCCACCTAAAGGATCATAAGAAAGACCATGCTACACGTCTTGGTCTGCTTAAGCTAGTTGGCAAGCGTCGCAGCTTGCTGGACTATCTCCAGAAAAACGACATTGCTCGCTATCGTAGCGTCATAGCTGACCTTGGTCTACGTAAGTAGTCAACTGGGTGTCATAAGACATTACTAGTAGCCTCAGATGTCCGAGGCACAAGAAAATTGCATTTCGAAAAATTGCCAATGTGCAAGAGCCCGACTACCTGTCGGGCTTTTGTCGTTTGTACTGGATAGGAAATCCGTACAAACGACAACCCAAGTATTTGCAGAGCTCATCGCCCAAGGCTACACCCAAACAGAGGTGCTAACAGTCGGCAACATAATCGGCTAATCGGCAGGCTAGGATTGTTGCAATCCGGACAATGCTACTAACTTTGTGCACAAATAATTATCAATCATCCAGAGCCAAGCGAAGGCCTCCTGACCAAACGAGGTCGGCAAGCATCCAGGAAGGGCTCTAATACGCAACCACATGCACCCAAATCCGATAGTGCAGGAAATTCAACTTCCTGACGGCCGGCTCATTACCATCGAGACAGGTAAGCTGGCAAAACAAGCAGATGGCTCAGTAGTCGTCCGCATGGGTAACACAATGCTCTTGGCCACTGTTGTCGCAACAGCCAATGCCCGCGAAGGCATTGACTTCTTGCCTTTGTCAGTTGACTACCAAGAGAAATTTGCCTCAGCAGGCCGCATACCTGGCGGTTTCTTGCGTCGCGAAAGCCGTCTTTCTGATCGCGAGGTCCTTATCTCACGTCTGGTTGACAGGGCTTGCCGTCCGATGTTCCCAGATGATTTCCATGCTGACATCCAGATCATGATCAGCCTAATCAGCGCTGACCATGATGCACTGCCAGAAGCCCTTGCAGGCCTTGCAGCTGCCTCTGCCATCGCCGTTTCGGATCTGCCATTCAACGGCCCGATTAGCGAAGTGCGCGTAGCCCAAGTCGATGATCAGTTCATCATCAACCCAACCACAGCCCAGCTCGAAATCGCAACCCTAGAACTCATCGTTGCTGCCACCGCCAAGGACATCCTGATGGTAGAAGGCGAAATGAGCGAAGTGAGTGAAGATACGATGCTGGAAGCAATCGCCCTTGCACACGAAGCCATCAAACTCCAGTGTGCCGCCATCAAGGAGCTTGAAGCCAAAGTTGGTAAGACCACCAAGCGTAC
>CANHWS010000018.1 GCA_947464365.1 Cytophagaceae bacterium
GAGAATGTGCTGCCATAGCGCAGGTTACTGTTGCTATCAGCACTAAGTACCGAGGGGCGCACATTGCCTCCGTTGCGGGTCCGATTCGTTGTCGAGCGGATGTTTCTTTCTGCTGGTTGTGCTGGCTCTGCCTCCTCCGTTTCCTCGTCCTCAGACGAAGACGAGCCATAGGTAGACTGCTCGTAGGTCTGACCAAAAACCCCGGTAAAGTCAGTCAATGTCAGCAGAATGGCGATGACAACAATGCCGATTGTTTGATGCCAAAGTTTCATGGTCTGGTTCAAAAGTGGTCGCTGTTTTTGGTGCTACAGGTCCGGTCTGATACGTGACGAACCCCGTTTTAAGGGATCTCGAGACAAAAGATCAAGACATTGTACCTCGCCACTGAACCCATGCTTTAGGAAAACACGGTTACGATAGCGACCGATTTGCCATCAGGCACCATCAGCTACTGAGGCGGATAGTTCCTTCGCAAGGTATCGGCTAATGGTTCGTATCAATCAATTTACTCAAGTTGTACGTAAAGATAATGAGATAATTAGGTATCCAAAATCCGATTGGCAAGGCCAGTATAACACCAGATACGATCTGCTGACAAAATCGGAAGTAACAAAAAGGGAATAGGCAATCAGGATGTGTTTAAGCCAGATTTAGTCGCTGTGCGTGCGAACGATGCAAAGAGGATCTCCGGATCAGTCCTGACCAAAAATGGCTAATAATTTTTCGGCCGTGATGGGCTTTACGAGGTAGCCATCAAGTAGGGGATGGAGATTGGCACGTTCGACGTCTGCCTCGTCGATGGAGCTGCTGACCATGTATAGGGCTGGCTTAGTGCTCAGTTTGCTGACTATGGTCTGGTACATACTCAGGAACTGCCACCCGTCCATTACAGGCATGTTGATGTCCACCATGATCAGGTCTGGCATTCCATCGGGCCAGTTTCGGAAGGCAGCTAGGGCTGTTTCGGGATTGCTGAAGTCCTCCACAGTGTCACAAAGCTCGAGGTGCTGGATGATCCTTCGCATCGCAAACAGATAGATTTGATCGTCGTCGATGAGGCAGACTTTGGCTAATTTTCGCATACGGAGGAAGTTTAGGAGATCAAGAATCGGCTGCTAAACTATAAATTATTGGTCTCTTAGGAGATAGAAAAGCTAGAACCAGACGGTGAATGTGGTGCCGTAACTCGGGCGTGACTGCACCTCAATGATACCACCCATGGACTCGACTTGGTTTTTGGTCAGGAATAGGCCAAGGCCACGCGCATCGGCATTGTTATGAAACGTTTTGTACATCCCGAAAAGGCGATCGCCAATGTTATCCAGATCCATGCCCAGGCCATTGTCCTGCACGCTGAGCCCTAGTCGGCCTTCGTCAGAGATGTGTGTATACAGATTGACCCAGCTGGTTTTACTGGGGTCATGATACTTGACGGCATTGGAGACCAGATTCAGAACGACGCTCTCGGCATATACTGGGTCAAAGTCTATGGTCGAAAAGGCAGCAAAGTCAGATGCGATCTTGATTCCGGTGGCCTCGATCGAGCCTTGGAGGATAATGAGCGTTTTATCAAAGACGTCCTTGAGGTTGACTTGGGTCTTCTTGACGTTGGTCAGGTTTTGCATCTTGATGACTTCGCCCAGGTTGTCGAGGGTCTCGGTCAGGGCACTACTGGTTGTGCGTAACATCTTAGTCAGTAGCTGGACCTGGCCCGGGTCTTTCTCCTGGTCAATAAAGCTAATCAGCATCTGGAGGTTGCTAGCATGGCTCCGGAGGTTGTGGCTGACGATGTGTGCAAAATTCTGGAGTCGGTTGTTCTGCGAGCTCAGGAGATTGATGGTCCGGAGGCGCTCTAGCTCCATCGTTTTAGGGGTATTGACATCCATGATAACACCCCTGATGCCAGCGATGGCCCCAGTAGTGTGGTAAAACGGCTTGCCGATGATCCGGACCCATTTGGTTTTGCCATCTGGCATCATGAGCTGAAGATCTACATCATAGTCTGTGCCCTCGTTTAAGCCGCGCTCGACGGCTTCCTGGATGATGGGGCGATGTTCTGGGATATAGTAGTTGACAGCTGTTGTCAGGTCGGGCTGTTCGGCCTCCACCAGGCCATGGATTGCATAAATCTGTGGGCTCCAACGTGGGCTCAGATCACCAGCATGATACTCCCAGGCACCAATGTTGCCCATGGCGCTCATTTCCTCCAGCAAGAACTCATACTTTTCTTGCAGCATCTGGCCTGTTTTGCGGCTATGCACATCGATGATGGAGCCAACCATACGTGTTGGTTTGCCATCAGAATCAAACTTGGCTTGGCCTTGCGTCTCGAACCAGCGGTAGCCTAGTGTCTTGTGTTTTTGCCTGACCTCGACACGGTAGGGCACTTGGTTCTGCAAGTGTTGTCGGACGGCATCCTCTACTAAGGGCCTGTCCTCCGGATGCAAGATGTTGCTAAGCCAATTCCGATAATTGGCTTTAATCTCGCCAGGTGCATAGCCTAAGGTCTGGTAGAATCTGTCAGACCACCACTCTTCGTCCGTCTCGATGTCCCAGTCCCAGATGCCAGCAGCAACCGCCTCGACGAAGAGGGCAAAGCGCTCGGCATTCTCAACGGTCTTGAGGTCAAGGTGATAGGTAGGCGAAAAAGAGTTTGTCATGTCCATGGCCATAGCAAGAAGCAAATCGTGATTTTTTACGACCAAAGATTATGGGCAGCGGAGCCGTGCTTTAACATTACTAATTTAACCGACTAGCACTCAACACCGACCTTGCCCTCATTCGCTTTGCCATCCTAAGGTAGTAAAATCCAGATTTGTGATATCTGCAAAACAGATGGATGGCCTTATTTCTTAGGCGAACCCCTCTCCCGGTAGCCAGATGTCTTGGTCGCCTCTGGGCTCTATCCGGAGGACATTGGTCAGGGCCAGCAGCACCAAGGTACGGCTTGCCACTTTGGTCGAGATCTTGGCAAGGGTGGCATAGTCGGCCAGAGATATACCGCTAGGGTTTTGGGCTAAGTATTGGAGTAGCACGCGCTCTTTGTCGCCAATCTCGACCCGGACTTGTTTCATCCGTTTGCGGTACTTCAGCACCTCGCGCAGCTCGCGGCTGGCCTGCACGCTTTCGTCCGCCCAACGCACATAGGTAATCCTGTCCCGCTCGACTGCTGGGTCTGGCACAACCACAAAGGGGCCATTGGGTTGGTCCGCAGAGACCCAAAGGGCCACAACTGCCCGCTCGCCTACGGTCCTGATCTGTTGGATACCTACTGATAACTGTGGGCTAACATAGGTCATGATGGCCTTCACCATCACATACTCTTCCTCGTCTGGGCTGGGGCAGCCGACAATGGTACCGTCATCATTAACACCAATCAGCAGCCAGCCACCTTTTGTATTTGCAAAGGCCACCAGCTCCTTCACGATTTTGTCGGGGTATTTAGCCTTGAGTTTGAACTCCAGATTGAGGCCTTCGCCCTGTTGGACCAAGATTTTGAGCTCGGCCAGGTTCAAACTCGGCATCTCAACCTGAGGGCTATAGGCGGCATCGGCCTTGGCTTGTTGTCGCATGGCCATCCTCAGGAGCTCAGCCGCATCCGGAGGCACTGGGCTGGAGTTGACGGGGGATTTGGGCATGGCTGGTTGAAGTCAGGGTTGGGTAGGAAGGTGATACAGTAGGCCACTGGCGTGTTGCAGAACTCTGCTACTCGTTTGTTGATCAGTATCCTGCAAAGGGCCATCTGGATGGGGTTGGCCTACGCCAGATCATTGGCACAATCTTAACCTAATTTCTGGACTAGTTGTTGTGCCGGATTATACCCTTTTGGTTTGGTATTGTCAACGAAGGAGAAAATCTGCTTTGGGGTCTGCAACACGCTAAATGGATGACCTATATCCAGTCAGGTATTTGGACATAGCATAGGCAAATAAAAAGAAAACCCCGATTTCTGCCCCCCAGACTTGACTTAGGGGTAGATTGGCTTGTACTTTGGGGTATTCCAGCTCTGATCTATCTTTTCCTGAATATATGCGTTTCCATTTTGTCCTTTTGTTTTGGCTGGCCAGTGTCGGTTCCGTTATGGCTCAGTCGGCCATCGATGCGCCAGACCTGCCAGATAGTGCCACCTTACGCAAGGTAATCCGGAAGGATATGGAGGCCCTAAGCAGCAAGGCGTTTTGGGGACGTGGATATACCCGGGAGGGTGACAGCAAGGCTGCAGCTTTTATCCAGAAACGGTTTCAGACCTTGAGCCGAAAGGTGCCTGGCGCAGAAGTTAAGCTCCAGCCATTTGTGTTCCCTGTCAATATATTTCCTGCCAAGGTTGAGGCTAAATGGGGAGAGCTACGGTTGAAACCAGGCGAAGATTTTTTGGTCGACGCAGGCTGTCCCTCGGTCAATTCGCGGTTTCGGACACTCATTTTTGATACCACTTTGCTTGTCGGGCTCAGGATGCAAGAGTCTGACTTTGTGTCAACACTGACGCAGGATCTGGCCCTCATTGTCCAGCAACGGCACCTGAGAGCATTGCGAAAATCATTGGCATCTATTGCCCATCAACTAGGGGCCTTGGTTGTGCTAGAGCCTCAGAAGCTGACTTGGTCAGTTAGCACCACGCAGGATACCTTACCTATTTTGTACGTCTTGGCCCCTAAGTTGGCCCAAATGAAGGCTGAGCCGACCCCTGCCTATATCTCCATCATGGCCGAGGCTACATTCAAGGCCGAGCACCAAAGCCAAAACGTGATCCTGACCTTGCCAGGCTCGGGTGCTAGCCCTGATAGTACAGTCTATCTCACGGCCCATTATGACCACCTAGGCAGTATGGGCGACAAGGCTTGGTTTCCTGGCGCCAACGACAATGCGAGTGGCGTGGCCCACCTGCTCTACCTAGCGCAATATTATGCCAGCCATCCGCACCGCAATACGTTGGTTTTCGTGGCATTTGGGGGCGAGGAAGCTGGGCTCATCGGGTCGCAGTACTTTGTCCAGCAGGCGCTCAAGTCCAACCCCGAAAGCCTAGACCGCATCCGTTGTTTGCTGAATCTAGATCTGCTTTCGGCTGGGGATAAAGGCGCAACAGTGGTTAATGCCACGACTTTCCCGCAGCCCTACCAAGCCTTGGTGTCGATCAACGACCAAGGACATCAGTTGCCAGTGCTCAAGCCTCGGGGCAAAGCCAGCAATAGTGACCACTATTATTTTGGCGAAGCGGGTGTACCGGCTTTGTTCATGTACACCATGGGGGGCACCACCCACTACCATGACGTCGGTGACACCGTCGAAAACTGTAGCCTGACCCATGTAAGGCCAGTTCTTGATCTCCTCATCAGGTTTGTGGATCGGTATTAGATAGGCTCTGCTGCCCTATTGGGGCCAAAAAAACACCCCAACATTACTGCTGGGGTGCTCTATATGTCAAACAAACCGCTAGGGTCTAGAACAACTTGCGGTGTACGTCAAAATTCTCGAGGTAGTCGGCCACGCGGCGGGCAAACATACCACCTAGCGAACCATCGACCACACGGTGGTCATAGCTGTGGCTGAGGTACATCATGTGACGGATCGCGATCGCATCGCCAGTTTCTGTTTCGATGACGGCTGGTTTCTTCTGAATGGCACCGACAGCCATGATGCCAACTTGTGGCTGCATGATGATCGGGGTACCCATCACGTTGCCAAACGAGCCTACGTTGCTCAGGGTATAGGTACCGTCGGCTAGGTCGTTAGGGCTGAGTTTGTTTTCGCGTGCACGCTTGGCTAGGTCGTTCACCTTTTTGGTCAGGCCAACGAGGTTATACTGGTCAGCGTTCCGGATGACAGGGACGATCAGGTTGCCAGTCGGCAAGGCTACAGCCAGACCAATGTTGATGTCCTTCTTGACGATGATGCGTGTGCCATCGACCGAGATATTCATCATTGGGTAGTCCTTAAGGGCTTTGGCGATGGCCTCAATAAAGATCGGAGTGAAAGTGAGGGTATCACCTTCGCGGGTTTGGAAGTCTTTTTTGACCTTGTTGCGCCAGATGACGACACTTGTCAGATCGGCCTCAACAAAGGAGGTGACGTGTGGTGCTGTACGTTTGCTTTCGACCATGCGCTCGGCAATAAGCTTACGCATACGGTCCATCTCAACGATCTCGACTTGACCGTTGAAGCTAGCAGCAGGTTTCGGTGCTGGGGCAGCTGCAGCTTCTGGTGCTGGGGCAGCAACTGGGGCAGGTGCAGGAGCGGCAACAGGTGCTTGTGCAGCAGGTTGCGCTTGGCGGTTGGCCAAGTAGGCAATCATATCCTGCTTGTTGACCCTGTTATCTAGTCCTGTGCCAGGGATACGCTCTAGCTCGGCCATGCTAATGCCCTCCTTCTGAGCCATATTCATGACTAGGGGAGAGTAGAACCGGCCAGGGATCGCATCGTGATTGGCGGGTGGGGCGGTGGCAACTGGTGCAGCAATTGCAGCTGGGCTTGGCGCAGCGGCGGCAGGCTGGGCAACAGCAGGTGCTGATACCTCAGGTGCAGCACCACCAACGATCGCATCTTCGCCTGTGGCGATGATCGCGATGGCATCGCCCACTGGCACAACGGCACCTTCCTGAACCAAAATGGCTTTGAGGATACCAGCATGGGTGGCAGGCACTTCTGTATCTACTTTGTCAGTAGCGACCTCGAGTACTGCCTCGTCTTGGTCGATTTTGTCGTCCACCTTCTTGAGCCATTTCAAGATGGTGCCTTCCATGATACTTTCGCCCATTTTGGGCATTACCATGCGTACAAGTGCCATAGTCGTAGGGGTTGGATGGGGTGGCACAGGGCCAATCCGTCATCCGGGGGTATGTATTAGTGTTGGTGTAATCAGGTAGGCCCTCAAGACCCTTCTGATCAGCAAAGGTAATGTCTAGCTCACAAATGGCACCATAGTTTTGGGCCAAGTTGCCTAGCGAATCTAATCGGCACTAAATCAGGACCAGATCTAGATTGAATCCTGACCAGAACTGAGTGAGCCCCCAATTGAGGTTTACTTTTTGGTTGGGCCATCCTCTGCAGGGTGGGTCACCTCGCCAGTAAGGGTCAGGTCGATGTTGTTAGGGTTGGTGTTAGCCGTAACGGTAACCGTCTTTTGCTGTGCACCTAGCTTATGAGCGGTGTTGAACACGACCTCGATCACGCCCTGTTGACCTGGGGCGATCGGCTCCTTAGGGTAGTTTGGTACGGTGCAACCGCAGCTGGCCGTTGCCTTGGCGATGACCAAAGGGGTTGTGCCACTGTTCGTGAACTCGAAGTTGTGTTTGACGATGTCGCCAGACCGCACAGTGCCAAAGTTGAACTCCTTGGTTTTGAAGGTCATCTGGGCGCTTTCGGTCGGGACTTGGCCTTCCGCATTATTGGCCGTCGCGGGGTTGTTGATCAGACCACCGCTGCCATTGCTGTCGCATCCTGTGGTCCCGACTAGGGTCAGTATGGCCACAAATAGACCCGCTACCAGAATAGTTGATCTGTTTTTGCTGGATGTTGTTGTCATTGTTGTTAATAGACTTTGTGATATTCAAAATAAGAGCGCCAAATATGCCTAAGGCCTCCACAAAAGTCAACATACAAACAGCATAGGCCCTTGGGCTTGTTCTGTTTGCCGCTTCCTGATTGGGGGATATGGCAATTTAGCGCTCTTTAGTCAGATCATCCTGAGACGATCTATACTGTCTTGTTTTTGGCATTCGCATCAGGGTGATCTTGGTTTCGAGCTTGACAAGAATGACCATGCAAGCAAGGGCCCCTAAGCCAGACCAGATACTAGGCCAAGAGGGTCTAGCCCCTGATTTGGTCAATAAGGGCGTCGACGTCGGCTAGCATGCGTTCGGCTTTTTCCTTGGTGTCAGCCACAACTTTTTGGCTTTCGGCTTTGGCTTCGTTCAGGATGCCACCGTCTTCGCTAGTTAGGCCAGAGACCATGTCCTTGAGCTTGTCACGGTATTTGCTAAGCCTAAATGTAAGTTTATCACGGGTGTTTTTGCCTTCGTCTGGCGCGTATAGGATGCCAAGCGCTGTACCAACTGCTACGCCACTAGCGAAGGCGACAAGCAGACCAATGTTTTTGTTAGATGCCATAATTTTAGCGGTCTTGATTAGGGAAATTTGATGGTCTAGATGCAACAATCAGATAGGTGGGCCTTGACCTCGCACTGCCAACGAATTGGACAGGCAGGCTTTGCTTAACATCCAGCCCTAAAGTACACAAGGACTAGATGCCGAAAGCAAATGAGCCTTGTTTTTTTGAAGGGATAGATCTTGGTCAGGACCTGACTAAACCAATTAGTATAACGCAATTATTGCGCCAAATGATATTTTGGAATGGTCTGGCGGGCCAAAACTGCCAAAATGCCGCAAATTTATTGTAGGATAAGTCCTCTGCCGGTTTTTTTGATTTTGCCCTCGGCTTGTAGGCTCTGGACCAGTCCGTCGATCAAGGCATTGATGAAGGGGTGGCTCTGGGGCGTACTATACTGTTTAGCAATTTCGAGGTACTCGTTGATGCTGACCCGGACTGGCACTTGCGAGAAGTTCATGATCTCGGCCAAGCACATGACCATGATCACGAGGTCGGTATGCGAAAAGCGGCTAGCATCCCAGTTGTCGGACTGTGCCCCAAGGAGTTTGAAATACGCGGGGTACTCGGCCATCGTGTGGTCGTAAAGCTTCATCGTAAAGTCTTTGTCGTCCTCCCAGTCGGCTGATAAGGTGCTAAGGGTAACCTCGGCATCTGGCCCCGTGATGGTCTTGATGGTTTTGACAACCATGCTCTTGAGGATCTCGCGGTTTTCGGCCCAATAGAGGTCCCTGTCCTCGAACCAACCATCTATGACCTCAGCCTTTAGGATTAGCTTGGTGGCTAGGTAGCGCACAAAGGCCTTGTGGGCTTCAAAGTCGGTCTCGTCGCTGAAGGCATGGCTGTATTGCTGGTACTCTTGGTCGGGCATCACGGTCTCGGCAAAGAGGGGCCGGATGACCGACAGATCGAACGAGGTCACACCTTGCCGTATGCAGGCTTCCTGAAAGGCTATGCTTTCCTCAATTTTCAGGATGATGGGGTTGGTTGCGATCTTGAGCTGGTATTGCTCTTGTGGTGTTGGTTTGATGAGCCGTGCTTGGCGCTCCTCTTCGTCCTGGGTCGCAAACTTGGATACATCAATTAGCAAGCGGAGGAACGTGAGGTAATGGACATAGAGCTCCTCACACTCGTTGATGAGGTCACGGCGTGCCTGCTGGATATCTCGCGCAAAGTTCTTCTGGAGGTAATTGAGGGCCTCAATGGCGGCATTCCGCACACGTGGACTGGTGCGCTCGGGCACGGCAAAGGTGGTACTCTCGTCTGCTAGCTGGAGGAAAAGGTCTTGCGCTTGTTTGAGCAAGGCAGCCTCGCCTTCGTGGTCAAACTCATCCACCTGAAGGGCGGCTTCAAGCTCGCGCCTTGTCCGGACGATTTCGAGTTTGGAAAAGTCCTGTAGGCGTAGGATAGCGATACCGACTTGGTCTTTGGCAAAGAGGTCGAGGCTATCGGGCAGTTCGTAAAAAGGGTCAGTACCTTTAAGGGCAGCAACGGCATCAAAGGCCAACAAGGCTTGTTGGATTTTAGCTTCGCGAATGGCTGTTTTTTTCTGGGCTTGCTCTAGGTGAAGGTCCTTGCTAAAATGTTTAGCGATGGAGTCAGTGGCGAGCTCTAGGGTGGCATTTCGGACCTGAAGGGCACCAAAAACAGATTGCATGGTTTTGGCCCTGAGGATGCGGCGATTCAGCATAAGCGATCTCTAGTAGATAGGATGGCAGGCCGCTGAGAAGGCGCCTCCGGACGTTACCAAGCATGGCTGGGTGTGTTTGGGGGCAGGTTGGCGGTCGTCTTGCCGCAACAAAGGTAGCTCAATCCTACGGATAATCATCATCTGTGGCTGCTTTCGGGCTTGGCTGTGGGGCTGTTTGTGGCTTTGCAAGTGCCCCGCCTTAACATGTAGCAGCACTAGCAAAGGCCTAAGGTTGTCCTATTTGCGCCTTAGCCACTGCTCGGGGTTGAGCTTGTTCTGGTTCCGCCAAACCTGAAATTGCAGTGTGCTGACGCCATCTTTGTCTGCAGCGACATGGCCTAGTAGTTGGCTGGCCTTTACCCGCTGGCCAACATCGACCGTTACGTCCTTGACGTTACAATAGACGGTGATGTAGTCGCCATGGATGACGGAAACGATCTTGCCAGCAGCACCCGGGAGCATGGCAACAAAGCCAATTTCGCCATCGAATACCGCCCGTACGGCTTGGTTGCTTTTGGTCTGGATGTCCACGCCAAGGTTATCGACCATAACGTGTTTGATGACCGGGTGCTCGTGTTTGCCATAGTGCTCGGCAATGAACCCGGTCTCAACGGGCCAGATGAGGCGGTTGCGGTTGCCTGCAAAGTTACGGCTCATGGACAGGCCTTCGGCAGACAGGGCAATGGTAGTAGGTTCGGTTTCCTCTTCGGTGTCTTCCTCTTCTTCTTCAGGCTCGGCTGGGTCAACTGGTTTGGTGCTGCTGGCCTCTTTGTCACCTTTTTTGCTGGATGACTTGGTGGTGTTTTTGGCGTTGGATTTGTTGCGTCGGCGGTCGGCAGTTTCGCGGCGCGCGCGGTCCCGTGCTTGGCGAGCAGCCCTGCGCATCTCGCGCCGGATCATGTCTGCTATCAGCCGATCGAGGCGCGCATCGCGATCCCGACGGTCCTCTAGCTCTTGTTTAAGGTCTTTTTCGCGGTCGCTGAGTTTGCGCACAACTTGCTGCTGGGCAGACTGCAGCTCAATCAGTTTTCGGTTTTCCCGGACCTGCTCGCCCAAAAGGGTTTCGCGTTGTCGGGTTTTGTCCAGCAGGGCTTTGCGTTGCCGCATAAGGGCTTGCTTGACGGAGCGGATCTGTTTGGCCTGGATGACCCTCGCCTCCCGAAACTGCCGCAGGTATAGTAACCGGCTCCAGAACTGGAAAAAGCTGTCGGCCGCAAGCAGGAACATTAGTTTGCTATTGGCCTTGTGTTTGGCGGCGTTATAGACCATGGCGGCATACTCGGCCTTCATGGTGCTGAGGTCCTCTTGGAGGGAGCCATTAATTTCGTTGATGTCGTCGATCTCCTGCAGCAATAGCCCGATTTCCTCATTGAGGTTGCCTACCAGCTGCATCCGTTGGCTAAGCTGCTGGTTGAGGGCATTGAGCTCGCCTAGGGTGGCGCTTTTTTGCTGGGCGGTTTGCTCCAGGATCTTGGCAGCCTCGTTGATGCGCTGTTGGTTCTCTTTGCGTTCGCGCTCTAGGTTGAGTTTGCTTCGCTGGGCATAGACAGTGCCTGTACTGAGCAGAATGACAGCCAACATGACAAGCAGATGCCCAAGGCTTTTAACCCTGCTACTCTCCTGGTGTCCACCCATTAATATCATGCCCAGCCAGTCGATAAACAGCCGGTCGGCACCTAGCCTGGGCAGGCTCTGGCACGCGGTCGGTCGCTTTCCGTCTGGATCTGTCATGCGGCTATGATTGTTCAATCGGGTTGGGTAATGATGGGTCTGATTTTGGGTCAGATCGACTTACTGCCTTGGTCCTTTAACTGGCTGTCAGCCTCGGGAGCGTGAGGTTAAAATTTAATGCGGCTAATCGCAAAAATGCAGCTATTTTACTACATTACACCGTCAAAACTATGGCATCTGGCCGATTTTGCTAGCTTTTGGATTAATTGGGCTTTTTTCTCGATGTCTTTTTCTGACTGCACTATTTTTTACAGGGTTTTATGATACAGGTTATACCATCCATTACCATTGCCAACAACAAGGTGGCAATCCTCGGCACGGCAGACTTTGCCAATGCCCGTTATTATGACCTTTCTCCACTTGATCTAGCCTTGGCATTTCAGGAAGCAGGGGCCAAACGGATTCACTTGGTGGATCTGGATGGAGCCCGCGCCCAGACGGTGATCAACTATCAGGTTTTGCAGGTCCTTAAAGGCCACACTGACCTGAGCATCAACTTTAGTGGTGGTGTCCGTACCGATGGTGGAGTGCAGCTAGCCCTAGAGCATGGCGCAAGTACGGTGACTGCCGCAACAATTGCAGCTGATCACCCTGAGGTTTTTAACTCATGGCTGATGACCTTCACCCGCAACACAATGGTGCTAGGCGTAGATGTCCTAGCCGATGGCCGTGTAGCGAGCCGTGGCTGGAAAACCAACACGGGCATCGTCTGGCAAGATATGGTGGCCTATTTCCGTGATCGTGGTGTGCGCTACGTCAAACTGACGGATGTTAGCCGTGATGGCGTGATGGAAGGACCCAACTTTGACCGCATTAAGGAGTTCCGGGATCAGTTCCCGACCCTTGAGCTGATGGTAAGTGGTGGTGTCCGCTCTGTGGAAGACATCAGCAAACTCAATGACCTCGGTGTAGGCTCAGTAATCATCGCCCGGGCCTTCTATGAAGACAAACTTAACCTTGATGATCTGAAGGCCTTTTGGTAGATCAGGCAGATGTAGGTTGGCCTTTTGGTCAAGCTACTGCAAGTCATTAAGATTGATATAGCTTAAGCCCTTTGTCCTGATACGGCAAGGGGCTTTTGGCATTTGGGGGGGTATAGATGTAAGTTGACCTCATGCAAACAAAAGCCCTATCTGGGGTCCAGATAGGGCTTGGATGGAATGCAAATTTGGTAGATAGTAACCGCGATTACTTTTTCTTCTTGGCCTTGCTGGCAGCTTTGATTTTTTCCATCAGCTCCAGGGTGCCGCTTATGTCCTCACCCCGTGCAATGCCGAGGAGGGTCGCAGTTGTTGCCTCTTTGGTGGCCTCCTTGTATTTGCCACGTTTGAATAAGACCGAAGCATAGGTATCAGCTACAGCATAGTTGTTGGCATCATCGCTAAAGGCTGATTTAGCCATTTTTTCTGCTACGGCTAGTAGCTTGTCATCGGTGACGTGTTCATAGAACGACCAAGCCATTGAGTTAAGCCATTGGCTGTTTTGGTCAGGGTGTTTTTTGTAGTACTTGACGACGGCAGCGCCAAACTTATCCCCTTCGGTCTCGGCATCGATGGCATTGACAGGTACCAAGTCCGCTAGTTTGTCGCCATCCTTGAGTTTGAGAGCACGGAACTCGGCATCGAGCTTTTTGTATTGTTCGCCCTCTGCCCCGTTGATACCATATGCACGGTTCAGCGGACGCCAGTAAAGGTCTTTGAGTTTAGCATTTACGTCAGCTTTTGGGTTAGCTTTGGTGATTTTGTCTCGGTTGGCCTTCACGAAGTCAAGCTCGCGGGTCATAGCAAAGGTGCCATAAGCCGCATATAGATCCCAAGTGGCGGTGTCAAGCAAGGCTTCAACAGGCTTGGCGCTGATATAGGTCTGGAAGTCAGCGCTGACATTGAGCCCAGCAGCTTCGGCCCGTTTGAAGTACTCAGTGATGAATTCGGGTTTGCGCTCGCCACCCTTGTAGCGTTTTTGCCAAGTGCTGATCCGCTCGTCCGGGCTAGTAGCCGCATTGCCGACCATGATAAACTCAGACGGTGGCATCGAGCCTACAGCACGGTGGACTAACTCACCATCCGCAGCGACGAATAGGTAAGTAGGGTAGGCCCTGACCTCGTATTGGCGGGCAATCTCTAGGCCTTCGCCCGCTTCCATGTCGATCTTGGCATTGATGAAGCGGTCGTTGTAATACTTACCGACGATGGCATCCGTAAAGACGTTTTTGGCCATCTGTTTGCAGGGGCCACACCAAGTGGTGAAAGCATCAATGAAGATGAGTTTGTTCTCTTTGGCTGCGATTGCCTTGAGCTCTGCAAAGGTTGTATGCTCAAACCGAATGCCGTTTTTGGATTCGTTAGGGTTATGGGCTTCACGTTCGGACTTCGCCTCTTTGTTAGCCTCTTGGGCTAGGCTGGTGTTGGGGGCAACTATATAGCTGCCTAAGGCTATGGCAGCAAGTAGTATGGCATGTGTTTTCATAGCAAAAGACAAGGTAGTAGTTTTTGGGCGTTTTTGGCCAAAGGCGTAGGTGGCTACAAAATAGTAAGCGCGATTACAATCGTTGCATCAGGTGTTTGGTCATGGTGGTTTTCCATGGGCCAAAGGTGCCAGCCAAGATCTGTTTGCGGGCCTCGGTCACCATCCAGAGGTACATACTTAGGTTCTGGAGGCTTGCGATCTGCATCCCCAAGATTTCATTGGCCACAAAGAGGTGCCGCACATAAGCCTTGGTGTAGAACTGAGATACATAGCCCGGCAAGCCAGGATCAAGCGGGCTGAAGTCGGTCTCCCACTTTTTGTTCCGGATGTTGATGATGCCTTGGCTGGTGAAGACCATGCCGTTGCGTCCGTTGCGGGTGGGCATCACACAGTCGAACATATCAACCCCTAGGGCGATGCCCTCAAGGATGTTCGCTGGTGTGCCGACGCCCATCAGGTAGCGGGGTTTGTCCTTGGGCAGGATGTCGGTCACGAGCTCGGTCATCGCATACATATCCTCTGCAGGCTCGCCTACGGATAGGCCGCCGATGGCATTGCCTTCGGCGCCTTGTGCAGCGATGTATTCTGCACTTTGGCGGCGCAGGTCGGGGAAGGTGCTGCCCTGTACGATCGGGAACAAGGTCTGGCTGTAGCCATAGTGCGGCTCCGTTTCCTTGAACCGATTGATGCATCGGGTCAGCCAACGATGGGTCATGTCCATACTCTTGCGGGCATACTCATAGTCGCAAGGGTAGGGGGTGCACTCGTCAAAGGCCATGATGATATCAGCCCCGATTTTGCGCTGGATGTCCATAACCCCCTCGGGGCTAAAGACGTGTTTGCTACCGTCGATATGGCTGCGGAACGTGACGCCTTCTTCCTTGATTTTGCGGGTACCACTAAGGCTATAGACCTGATAACCACCACTATCAGTCAGGATGGGGCGGTCCCAACCGTTGAATTTATGGAGACCACCAGCTTGGCTGATGACCTCTAGGCCCGGGCGAAGGTAGAGGTGGTAGGTATTGCCTAGGATGATTTTGGCATCAACGTCATCACGCAGCTCACGCTGGTGCACAGCCTTGACAGTACCTGCCGTGCCGACGGGCATAAAGATAGGTGTAGGGATATCCCCATGGTCGGTATGGACAATACCTGCCCTGGCTTTGGTGCTGGGGTCGTGTGCCGAGAGCGTAAACTTCATGGGCGCAAAGGTAAAAACATCGGGTTGTTATCTGGTGGTGCTTTCAAACCCAAGAGATCTATTGGACAGGGAAGGAAGAAACCACCCAAAACACCAAGGCCCCATGACGGTATGGTCAAGGGGCCTTGGTGGTATTGCTGGCTGGTTGTGCCGGCAGAGGGCTATTGGTTGCCCAAGAACTCGGTAAGCTCGTCGGTTGAGCTGCTGAAGTTAAAGTTCTGGCTCACGTCTAGGTAATTGTCCTTGTCGCTGCAGTTTTTGTAGGCTGTTTTAGCAAGGTCTAGTTTGCTTTGCTCGAAGTTAAAGACCTTCAGGATGCCGCTGATTTGCTCGGTTGTGAAGCTATTGTTCTTGATGCCGACCTTGGCCATTTTGAGTTTGGTCTCCTCGAAGCTTTGGCGTTTGAGGTTACTGATGAGTGCGTTATAGCTTGTAGCAGTGATGGGCTTAAGGCCATTGGTGGACGGGCTAGCTGGCTCAGCAGGAGTTGTAGGCTCGACGACTGGTTTGCTAGGCTTGACAGTCGTGCTTGGGCCAGGGATCTCATGCTTCATGTGGATGATGTCCTTAGGGTTCTGCTTTTTGGTTTGCTTGGAGGTGGTCGTTTTGGTGGTGACCACGGTTGTAGTTTCGATAGGGTCATTGACCTGCATATCGAAGTTGCCATTGGCATCAGCTTTGACGTTTACACCTGGCATCGTGATGTTCACACCATGGACGTCCCCTTCGGTTTCGGTTTCTTGATGGGTATTAGGTGCTGTGGTAGTCGTGGTGGTTGTGGTGTTCCCGTTAGGTGTTGTGGTGGTCGAGGTCTCGACACGGGTAGCATCCTCATAGTCGGACATGCGCATCACCCACTTGTCCTTTTTACGGCGGAGCGAATAGGTAGTATAGATTGGTTTGTTATCAAAATCCTTCAGATAGATGGCGTCGTCATAGGTGCCAAGCTTGGTGTTCTCGAAGATGACCTTGATTTTGGCCCTGGTGCCTTTGACGTCTTTGGCTTCGACACGGGCAGCTGCCTTGGCGTTGTACTTCTCGCCATTGACGACGAGCCAGAATTTGTCGCCATCTTCGGCAAAGATGGTGAAGGTGCCAGGTGTTTGGGCAAGGCTGACAAAACTCAAAAAGCAGAATGTCAGCAATAAATAAATCGATTTCATAAGTTCAGGGTGTTGGCTAAGATTGTTAGTACTGATAGTGTCTGGGCTTTAGAGGAGGGCTAGGCAGCTGGGCGCTATTTCCGACGGCTTGGCTTTTTGACTGTACGTGTAGCGGGTGCCTTGGTGAGAGCTTTGGTGTTGGCAGGTGCGGTTTCGGCTGGTGCCTCGGTTGTGGTGCTGGCACTGGGCTTATCTGCACTGAATCCTTCGGGGGCTGCAGGTGTATAGCCGGGGATCTTGTAGTTGCGAGGGGCAAAGCTGATCTGGCGGCCATAGATGTACTTGACATCTAGTTTTTTGGCTTTCCAAGCAGGCAGTCCATCTGCTACGTCAAGGACTTTGTCGGCTAGCTCATCTGGTTTTTTGCGGAAGGTGCAGTTGAGTTTCTGGAAGTCATCCGCCCCGACGATTTCCATATCCCCACCGAAGCTGGCGTCAGCCTTGAGACCGGTGCGAAGCTCACGGAGCTCGCGGAAACCGCCACCGTCGTAGAACCGAAGCTCAAAGGGGGTGCCATTGTTGACCCAGTCGCCAATATAGGTCGTGAAGGTGCTGATGAGTTTGTCTCCATCGCGCTCGATGGCCGACTCGATGGCTTTGCGTTTGCCATTTTCGTTATCGGCACTGACCATTTCGTCGCTATGAAGGGTGATGGTGCCGAGGCCTTCGCCCGTGCAGTTGTCATAAGCTTTGACCTCAAGACCGACGGTAGAGCGGGTGCGGGTGCCAAAGGCTTCCTCCTTGGTGTCGGTGGTCATGTTCTTGATGTAGATAATGAACTGCGCATCAGCCATCAGGGCCAATTGTTGGGCATAGCCCAGCTCTTGGTTAAGGCCTTCCTGCATCATGTTGCTGGCCTCGGTCCGGAGCTTGTCGGTACGTTTTTTCTCGACGTAGCGGTATTTTTTCTGGCTCAGGAACTGATTGATGCGTTCGGTGGCATAGTCGAGCAATTTGTTTTCGTCCTTGTCGTGGTTGCGTTCTTCGTAGGTGACCAAGAAACGGACTCCGCCGATGGATTTGGCCAATAGGTTGGCGTCTGCTTTGAGGGGTTTCATGCTTACCGTGGCAACCACCGTTAGGCTATAGGCATCTTGCAGTTTGCGCTCGTTCGCCACCTTATAGGTTGTGATATAGCCGGAGGCATGGGTGGCGATAGCGTCCTGAACGGTGACAAAGTTTTCGACCTTGGTCTGAGATTGGACGGCAATGCCAGCGGCTTGGGCCACGGCATTCCTGAGGGCGTCTTGCAGGGCTTGGTCTCGGTCGAGGCCTTGGCCAGTGGCCGTGACCTCGCGCGTTTCGCCGCCGGCTGGGGCGTTCTGGGCCCAAGTGGTCAGGCTAAGGAGCAAGACCAATGCAAGGCCAAGGACGTAGCGAAAGATGTTGTTGATATTGGTCTGGATCATACCGATAGGCAGGTCAGGTGATGGATAGGAAGGGTCTCGTTCGGCTTATGCTTACTTGACCATTGGGCTCAGTGGGGTGAACATCAGGAGGGTCTTGCCGATACGGGAGGCCCAATCTAGCACGTTGCCCCATTTGCCTTCGGATTTTGTGGGGAGTACAAACTGGCCCTTGTTGTTCTGGATGATGTCGATCACGTCGGCACCTTGTTTGAAGCCTACGTTGTTCATCACTTCCTTACCGAGCTGGAGCAACTGCGGGAACTGACCTTTCTCGGTGTCATAAAGCACCTTCGAATTGAGGACCACTTCGCCTTTGTTATTGACGAAAACAGGAAACAACTGCGGGTCGAGTTTGCCACTGACAAGGTTGAATGCCACTTGTTTTTCGCCAGCACCAGGGCCAGAGGCTTGCAGAGACGCTGCTGCCTCTGGGGTGATGCCTTTGCCTAGGTCGGTATTGATATTGGTGCTTTCTGCTGCATCAGACGAGTGGTTGGTTTCCATCTTCTCGAGACCGTCGTAGACGACATTGGACAAGCCATTTGTGCCATAAAGCTCAACGCGCATCCGGACCTCCATTGCGCCATCAACTTCTTTTGCTTGGCCGATCTGCTGGGCACCTTTGACAAATCCATTGACGCGGGTATTGATATAGTCGCTGGTCGTGATCATATCCTCGACGGTAGTCTCGCTATTGACGTCAACACCTTTGATGGTAGCCAAGAGGTTGCGGTAGGCATCTGCTTTGGCACCCTGGATGGCCATTAGCCTTGCCTGGGCTTTGTTGGGGAATCGCTCGAGGCTGATGGCCGATGCACCAGTAACTTCGATTGTCTGGCGGGTCCAGTTGACGGTGCCTTTGCCGACCTTTTCGACTACGTCTTTGGCTTTTTGGGCTGCTTTGGGCGGGATGTTGGCGTTGGTGGCGGCCGTTACTGCTGGTGGCTGTGTAGTGACTGGGCTTGTGGGTCCGCTAGGGCCAGCAGGTTCGCTCGTCGTGATTGGGTCAGAGGTAGGGGCAACTGTTTCGTCCGCTTTAGCGCTCTCTGGTTTGCCGACAGGGCCAGTTGGTTTGGTTGTGGTTGGCTTGGTTACCGGCTGTGGCGTTGGCTTTGGGGTAGGGTTGACCACAGAAGGGTCAGGCCGCATGGTGTTGGGGTCAAGCCCCGGTTTGCCCAGTGGTTTGCCTGCCGGTTTGGCGGGCGTTGTTGTGGTCGTGGTGCTAGGCTTGGTGACTGCTGGTTTGTCGTCTTGGGCAAGTGCAGGCGCTGAGACGCTAAGCGCAACCAGGGCGGGCAGTAGGCGGTATAGTTGATGTGTTTTCATGACCTGATGGTTTTGTCGGAAACGGAGACAATAGGTGGCTATTGCCGTGTGTTAGGTTCGCTTTTGTGGGGCGATGGTCTGGCAAAAAAAGGCAAAAGGTTGGCCGATTTGGCCGCCACTGGTCCTTGATTTTGTAGCCAAAGCTAGTATTTTTTGGTCGGACTGACCTAATGGCAGTAGCCGAGGGGTTAAAAGACTGGTTATAAATCGGTAATCTTCGGAGGGTAATAGGTGTATTGTTTTTCTGACAGGACTGATGTTGGGCCCAACCAAAAGCTGCTTAGTGCACCCACTTTCGTTTGATTGACACTGCGAAATAAGGATCTCTTTACAGGCCCTTTGCATAACCAGATGTTAATATTTGTTTAGGGATGTTAAGAAGGTATCCTGGCGACAATAAACCATGGCTGGGACTGGCACTTATGGTAATATAAATGAGGGTCAATGGCGTTTCGTTAACAGATTTAGGAGTGTTTTATGCCATTTTGGGTTGATTTATACAGAGCAAAATAAGCCTTGATTACAATTATAGGTAATAAGGCAGGCCTAAATGGTTGCCATTTGTGGCCCAACTGTCTAACTTGCGACTGTTATGCCAAATTTGATATCCACTCGTTTCTGGACTTTTCTTGCTGGTTACGCAGCCCAGTGTCTAGTGTTTGTTGGTGTTGTCATGATGCTAACTAGGTGCACCGATCTGCAGAGTGCAGGGGCCTCTCAACCCGTTGAGTCTCAGGAGTCTGTAGATCCGAATCCGGAGCAGAATACCGACTCGCTTACGCATGACTCGGCTAACGCAATCGACACATCAGCTCATAACACGGGGGATGATAGTCTTAAGTTTCGGACTGACCACAGATCGGGCGTACCTGACACCTCTCGGGCCGACGGAAGGGCACGCTATCTTGCAGGCCTCGAGGCCAGGATAGTCGGTGCGGATACTGTGAGGTTGGGCCTTCGGGACTCTTTGTTTTGGCTTCAGCATGCCTACCGCACCAATAGTGCCTGGAAACGTTTCAGCCGGCATCAGTGGCAGGTTAGTACTTGGGCTAACGAAAATCTGGTGGAGCCACAAGCCGTCAAGACGGTATTCTATCCGTTTTCAGGACCTGACTTTGCCCACGTTTTCACCCTTTTTCCGCATGCCGAGAGCTATACCTTGGTTGGGCTAGAGCCTGTCGGCACCCTGCCAGCGCTCGAGACCTATTCCCCCGCACTGCAGCGTAAAGCCTTTCGGCGCCTGAGCAAGGCCCTGAACTCCATCTTGAGTGCGAGTTTTTTTATCACCAAGGATATGGACACCGTATTGCGTGGGCAAGAGCTTCGCGGGACTGCACCGATCCTACAGTTCTTTATGGTCCGGACGGGCTGTCGTGTCTTGGGGTTTGATCTTTTGCGCTTAAGTCCTGAAGGCAACTTGGTTAGCCCCCCTGCCGTTGGCAACGAGGCCATCCGGATTCGGTTTTCGGCACCCGACCATAGCCTAAGGCAGTTGGTCTATATACAGGGCAACCTCAATAATTACGGCCTCAACCACCAGAACCCAGGCCTCCAAGCCTATGTCAAGGCGCTCCCCACCGGTGTGACCTACCTCAAGTCGGCGTCCTACTTGCTCCACTCAACCAATTTTTCGATCATCCGGAGTTTAATTCTGGCACAATCGTCCTATATACTGCAGGATGACTCTGGTTTGCCTTTCAAATATATCTCGACCAAAGATTGGCAAACTCGACTTTTTGGTAACTATATTGGAACCATCAAGTTGTTTGCCCGTCGCTCGCAAGACGATCTTCAGAAGGCCTACAAAGACTCAGTATCACTTGGTCGGACCTATCCTTTGGCGTTTAGGTTGGGGTATGGTCAACAGCGCCAGATTAATCTCCAGCTCGCCAAACGGGCCAAGACCTAAGCTGTCTTGCTCTGGAGCCAATTTAATGTACCTTACAGTCCTAGTGTCATTGCCCCTAACTCTCACCTATCTTGACCTTTTAGGTTTGCCCCTAGGGCTGGCCTAGCCCGAAAATCGCTTTGGTACCTGGCATAGAACATACCACTAGTCTTAATGAGCCGTCAGTACCTACCCGGGTCCTGATCGTTGAGGATGAGCGAATAATCGCCTATGACCTCCGGGTTCGGCTGCAGCACCTAGGCTACTATGTAGTAGATGTCCTGAGCCAAGGTTCGGAAGCCATTGCCTGTGTCCAGAGCGACCAAGTAGATTTGGTGTTGATGGATGTCGTGATCGATGGTGAGCTTGACGGGATCGACACGGCCTTGGCTATCCAGCAGATTGCCGATATCCCGATTGTTTTCTTGACCGCCTTTTCGGATGACAAGACGTTTGAGCGTGCCCGCAAGCTCGATCAGTTTGCCTACGTACTAAAGCCATTTCAGGAGCGAGAGCTCAATATCACCATCCAGACTCTGTTGCAGAAGCACCGCCTCGAGCGCAAGGTGCGGCAAAGTGAGCAACAGTACCGTAGCTTGTTTGAGCATACCCTAGAGGCTGTCCTGATCCTGGATGACGAGGGTAATATTCAGGACTTGAACCAGGCAGCTCGGAAGTTACTGGGCAACCTGCATCATAACAAGGATACGATTTTCAGTCTGTTCCCGACGGCAGGCAAACCCTACATCCGTAAAAAATTTGCCGAGCTGCTCGAGACTGGCAGCGCCTTTGGTCGGTTCCGATTGACTTTTAGTGGTAACACCAAACGGCATCTATACCTCGAGCTTCGGCTTCAGGCTAATCTATACCCAGGGCTACACATTGCCCAGCTCAATGACGCCTCCGCACGGGTCGAGGCCGAGCGGAAGATCAAGGAGCTTGCCCGCACCAGTTCGGACTCGCCACACCCGATTATCAGGCTCAGCTTGCAGGGTGAGGTCATCTATTTTAACAAGGCGGCGCTTCAGTTTGTGTTCCATTGGGGCAACAACTTCATTACCGAGATTCCACCAAGGCTTCAGGACCTGATCAATGTCACTGCCCAGGGCAAACCCGTCAAGAAGCTGATCTACAAACTCAAGCGCAAAACCTATAGCGTCCGCTTGGTCTATGTGCCAGATGGCAGGTATATTAACTTCTATGCCACTGACATCACGAGCCTTCAGCATAGCAAAAGCCTGATCAGTGCCCAGCGTGATGCCCTAGAGCAGATTGCAAGAGGTCGGCCGATCACGGTGTTAGCCAAGCTGATGGCAGAGCTGTTGCAACGGACCTCGATGGGGGCCAAGGTAGCCTTTGTAGGGATTAACCAGCAGGCCGAAGCCCTTTATCCGATCCGGCAAAACAACCAAGACTACCAGCAATTGGCCGCTTTGGTCATGGCCAAA
>CANHWS010000019.1 GCA_947464365.1 Cytophagaceae bacterium
GTCGATCATGACTGGTTTGTCGCCGCTGATGATTTCAGCAAAGTTGGCGTCGGTTACTTCAATTGCTTTTCCCATGATAATTACAAAGGGTGAAAAAGAGGTTTAATGATGTTGCAAAAGCAATTCGCCTATCGGACAAGGTCCGATGACGACGATCGCATCTTGGGCTGGGCCTGGGCTAATATCCCGATAGGGAGCCTGACAAAAGTCAGGGCCGAGGTTAAGACACTAGGTGCAGGTCTTACTTCATGGACGTAAAGGTACAAAAAGGAGGCCAAAAGTACCGATGGGTACCCTGGCCTCCTGCTATATAGCCATAGGCTATGCTTATCCGTTACGGGATATGCCCTAAGCTATTGCCTTGGCTGGGTAAGCTTGACCCTAGCGGCTAGCAGTAGCCTCGGCGGTGTTGACGCCCATAGAGGCAAGGGCAGACTTGATGCTGCAGCGTTGGCCGTCCTTATAGGCTACAACCCAGGCGGTTTTGATGCCGAGCTCACGCATTTGCTCTTTCAGGTTGTCGGCTTGGGCAAAGGCACGGAAAGTACCCATCATGATGCGTTGCAGGCCATTGGACTCATCCTTAACCAAAATGACGCTTTTGTTGAACTTAGGGGCCACGCCAGCACGCTCGATCACGCCAACCTGGACGCTGAACATCACACCTTTGCTGCTGGTCAGGAGCTCTCCTTTGAGCATTTCGCGGAAACCACCGATCTGGGCTTTGCCTTTTTTGCCTTTAGGGGCTGGCATTGACTCCACGATCTGGGCGGCACGCTCCAGCTGTTGGTTAGATTGCTCAAATTTACCCATCAGCTCGTTGTAGGCCTCTTTCTGGACGTCAACGGTGTTTTTGAGGGTCGCAACCTCAGCTTTGAGGCTATCCACATCCTTGGCTTGGGTCAACATATCTGTTGTAAGGCGGGTTGACTCTGCCTTGAGCATCTCATGCTCCTCGGTTAGGGCCTTAAACTCCATAGGGTTCATCGCACGTTGGCGTTTTTTCCACTCACGGGCGATCTGGCGTTCGGTTTTTTGCTCCTGAGCCATGGCATGCATACTCATCATGCTGAGACCTAAGATGGTGACTGATAACATCAGTCTAGTCATTACGGTGTTCGTTTTCATTTTTGAGATGGGTGCCTGTTGGATTGCTTTGGACAGGCGGGGAAAGATAGGAATGGGGTTTGGATCTTCTTCTGGAACTCATCAGGACTAGGTTGCTAAGTCTAGTCAGACAAATATGGTCAACTTGATTGGGTCTGGGCTGACAATCTGGCGCAATGGACAACTAGGCTCAAGGCTCCAGATTATTTTAATCCCGAATGTTTGACAAAGTTATTGGGTGCTTAGCCAAGGACTGCAATCAAGTTGAGGGCAATCCTTACACGAAACGGTGTAAGTTTAACATTTTTGTCAAAAAAACTTACATCGGCCTGCATTTTTCTTGCAGAATCAGCCTTCTGTGTGCCTCCGATGGAGCCGTCCTAGCCACTTGTCAACGGTGTCTTGCCTTTGCTTGACGGGGCCCAAAGGGGCGGCGCGCAGCCTCCAAAATGTCGCAAGTCGGTCCATAAGGCCCCAAGTGTCGGCCAGATGCACTAACTTGCTGGCCTAACTATTGACTAAGAGTTGTCACGACATCCTAAGGTCGATAGTAGGGTCGGACTATGCCATTTTGCCACATTTATATAATAGGTAGGCGCAGTTCACGATCCAGAGATTAAGATAATAGTCCTCCAGCGCATCAGCACATCATGCTAGACCTGATTACCAAAAGTATAGCCAAGGTATTTGGCACCAAATCTGACCGTGACGTCAAAGAGCTCATGCCTTATGTCGGCCTCGTGAATGCGGAGTACGACAAACTAGGCAGCCTTAACGATGACGAGCTCAGGGGCAAAAGCCAAGCATTGCGTGCCCAGATCAAACAAGAGCTGTCCGAATACGAAGGCAAAATTGCCGAATACCAAGCCAAAACTGCCCCAGGTAGCACAACCACTGCCACCGAAAAGGAGCAGATTTTTGCCGCCATTGACAAGCTTTATCTGGACCGTAACAAACGGCTAGAGGAGGTCCTGCTTGCTATCTTGCCAGAGGCATTTGCTGTTATTAAGGATACTGCACGCCGCCTCAAGGAGAACGGCCAGCTGGTCGTGACTGCAACCCCGCATGACGTCTGGATGGCTGCTAACCGTGGCCATGTCACCATACAGGACGGCAAAGCCACTTGGGCTAACCAGTGGCAAGCCGCCGGTACGACCATCGTCTGGGATATGTTGCACTATGACGTCCAGATCATTGGTGGTGTGGTTTTGCACAAAGGCAAAATTTCCGAAATGGCCACTGGCGAGGGTAAAACCTTGGTCGCTACCTTCCCGGCCTTCTTGAATGCTTTGGCTGGTTATGGTGTCCATATCGTAACCGTCAATGACTACCTCGCTAAGCGGGATAGCCAATGGATGGGGCCTTTGTTCGAGTTCCATGACATGAAGGTCGATTGTATCGATCAGCATGAGCCCAATAGCGAAGCACGCCGTGAGGCTTACCTAGCTGACATCACTTACGGTACTAACAACGAGTTTGGCTTCGACTATTTGCGGGACAATATGGCCCGTGAGCCAGAGGAGCTGGTGCAGCGCAAACTGCATTATGCGATGGTTGATGAAGTGGATAGCGTCTTGATTGATGATGCTAGGACCCCACTTATCATCTCTGGCCCGATGACTGCTGGCGATCAGCAAGAGTTTGAGGCCCTACGCCCTCGTGTCAACAAGCTTTATGAGGCCCAGCGTGCCATCACAAACAAGTTCCTGACTGATGCCAAACGCCTATTGGCCGAAGGCAATACCCAGGAAGGTGGTCTGGCCCTGTTCCGTGCCCATCGTGGTTTGCCGAAGTACAAACCCTTGATCAAGTTCCTGAGCGAGACTGGCAACAAGGCCATCATGCAGAAGATCGAGAACCATTACCTAGCTGACAACAGCAAGGCGATGCCAGAGGCTGACAAGCCACTGCTCTTCACGATCGACGAAAAGAACAACCAAGTGGACCTCACCGAGGCGGGCATCAACTACATGACCACCGAGAATGAGGACCCTAATTTCTTCATCCTGCCAGATCTGTCCACCACGCTTACCGCAGTTGATAAAGACAAGGCCCTTTCGGAGGATGATAAGCTCCGCCACAAGGACCAGATCATTGCCGAATACACCGACAAGACCAAACGTATCCACACCATCCAGCAATTGCTGAAGGCTTTCACCTTGTTTGAAAAAGAGGTGGAGTACGTCATCATGGACGGAAAGGTGAAAATCGTAGATGAGCAAACAGGTCGTATCCTAGACGGTCGTCGCTATTCGGACGGGCTGCACCAAGCCATTGAGGCCAAAGAAGGCGTCAAGGTTGAGGATGCGACCCAGACTTATGCCACCGTCACCCTCCAGAACTATTTCCGGATGTACCACAAGCTCTCGGGCATGACTGGTACTGCCGAAACAGAAGCTGGTGAATTCTGGACCATCTATAAACTAGATGTGGTCGTTATCCCGACCAACCGCCAAGCGGTTCGGAAAGATCACCAAGACAAAGTCTATAAGACAGTCCGTGAGAAGTTTAACGGCGTGGTGGACGAAATTGTCCAGCTGACCGAAAAAGGCCGCCCTGTCCTAGTCGGTACCACATCGGTTGAGATTAGTGAGCTCTTGAGCCGGATGCTCAAACTCCGCAACATCAAACACCAGGTCCTGAACGCGAAGTACCACCAGAAGGAAGCTGAGATTGTGGCAGAAGCTGGTAAGCCTGGCACTGTCACGATCGCAACCAACATGGCTGGCCGTGGTACGGATATCAAGTTGTCGCCCGAAAGTAAAGCTGCTGGTGGCCTAGCCATCATCGGTACGGAGCGTCACGAAAGCCGTCGGGTTGACCGCCAGCTACGTGGTCGTTCTGGTCGCCAAGGTGACCCAGGTACAAGCCAGTTCTTCGTTTCGCTAGAAGACAACCTGATGCGTCTGTTTGGTTCTGACCGTATCGTCAGCCTGATGGACAAGATGGGTCTTGAAGAAGGTGAGGTGATCCAGCACAGCATGATCACGAACAGCATCGAGCGCGCCCAGAAGAAGGTGGAAGAAAACCACTTCGGTAGCCGTAAACGCCTGCTAGAGTATGACGACGTCATGAACGCACAGCGCGAGGTGATCTACAAACGCCGTCGGAATGCCCTCTTTGGGGATCGACTAGAGCTTGATTTGCTAGGCATGACCTACGACAGCTGCGATCGCATCCTGCAAGAGGCTAAATCTAGTCGTGACTACGAGCAGTACAAACTCCAGGCCCTCCATTGGTTTGGTCTGGCACCGCATAGCATCACACCTGATGCTTTCGAGAAACAAAAAGCAGCTGAGCTGACACCTATTTTCTACAAAGAGGTGATGGCTTATTATCGGGAGCGACTTGCTGCACTCAATGCAGGTGCCCTGCCTGTTTTCGAGCAAATGCACGCCCAGTATGGCGATCAGCTTGAGAATGTTGTTGTGCCACTCACAGATGGTAAGCGCCCTAACCAAGTGGCTGTCGAGATCAAAAAGGCTCTCGCCTCTGACGGGGCTGAGCTGTCTCGCACCATCGAGAAGATGGTCACTTTGGGCTTCATCGACCAACTCTGGAAGGAGCACCTTCGGGATATGGACGACCTCAAGCAGGCCAGTAACAATGCCTATATCGAACAGAAGGACCCATTGTTGGTCTATAAGTTCGAGGCCCTGCAGCTGTTCAAGACCTTGGTCTACAGGATTAATGAAGATGTCTTGACCTTCCTTTTCAAGGTGGAAATCCAGCAGGCTGAAGAGACCCCTGAGGTCATCGTGCCACAGCGCCAAGCCCCACCTCGCCCAGCTGACAATGCCCGAATCCGGACCAGCCGTGACGAGGAGGAAGCCTTAACTGCTGTTGCCGAAGAGCCTGCCCCTCCTGTCAAACGTGCCCCTATCCGCACAGGCCCCGTTATTAACCGCAATGACCGTGTCAGCGTACGTTATGCCAATGGCGAGCTCAAGAAGGATGTCAAGTACAAAACCGTTGAGGATGACATCCTGAACAACCTTTGTGTCGTTGTGGATATGGCCTAGGCCTAACTAGTGCACTTGTAACTAATGCCAAACCCCCTTTGCCAGAGATGGTGGAGGGGGTTTGGCGTTTAATGGAAGGGTGTAATATTTGGTTACATTTACATACAGAAGTTGACTAACGGTAAATACATCACTGAAAAGGAGAAGTTCAAGGCCTTCGATCTGATCGGCAAATACAAACTACAAGACTTCTATACCCATACTGACGTAATAAGGGACAAGTCACAGCCGCAGTTATTGCTGGAGTTTTTGAAAGGATGACCCATTTAGACATTAGTCATCAAGAATTCCTGTTAACTGGGAGAGGTAAAAGAACGTGGTGTTACTTGATCGGCGCCTTTACTAATCGAAACATAAGCTTTTTGCTCATGCATCAGATTGCATAAAGCCCTTCCCATAAGTTGTTTCGTTGCTGCTTAAAATTTAAGCCCCCTACACCCCCTGCGCTGCCTTCAACCGGCCGACATCTTCCTGTAGTTTCATCAAGTAGTTGACGATGTCGCCACTGGCCATTTGTGGGTCTGGTATCTCGTGCTGCATAAAATAAACGAACTTCCAGATCTCTTTAACCTCATTGGCAGGCACCGTGTAAGGCTGATATGCCGGGTTAAGGCTGCGGAGTGTGAATGATCGGCTGCTTGAAATATCGCTATCTACTAGTTTGAAGACGATGCCTTCTTCCATCGTGAGGAGGATACAAGCCTGTCCTTTTTTGATCTCCGTCCAGTCCATGATAAACTCGCCGATGACATAGGCCTTGTCTGGGATTGGCAACATACTGTCCCCACTCAATTGGAAACAGCGGTAATTACGTTCCTTGGCCAAGAAGGGCATCTGGAATTTGGGTAGGGTAGCGACGAACTCAGGGTCAGCAAAGCCAGTGGTATAGCCAGCTTTGGCTCGCTCAGGCACCAGCTCGATGTTTTCGCGGTTGCGGCTGTCAATCGTTGTGCTCAGGATACGGAGGTGGGTGCCTTGCATATAGGCATCATGGCCGAGCTCAAGCTCTAGTAGTTGGCGTTCGCTCATCCTTGCCATCTCAACCTTGATGAGGGTATCGATACTGACCTTAAAATAGGCTGACATCGCAAGTAATACCTCGATACTCGGTTGTGCAACCCCGTTTTCGTAGCCACTAAGGGTGCTGCGCTTCATTTCGAGAGCAACGGCCATTTCGTCCTGCGTGCGTTTTTTGCGCATCCGCAAAAACTTGATGTTCTGGTTGAAGTGCGACGGGGGCAGCTGCTTGATGTTGATGACGGCCATAGGAAGTGGTACTATTGAAGGGATACGTAATGGAGGCAGGTTGACTGGACCCTGTGGAAATGGCTAGGGTGCAAAGCCAAACCAACTTGTTTGATTAGAAACCTGTCAGTTGGTGGGCTAGAAATAAAGCAAGGCTATTTGAGACTTCCAAACTTTGGGTCCAAATTGACCGCAAAACTTTTTTCTGGCAGCGTCTGGTAGTGCTTGCTGCTTGGGTCGTGGTTGTGATTGACGTCTTGGGCCTAAGTATCAAGTAGTCAGGCAATGTGGGCAATAATATGTAGTCAGATCCTGCGTTTTGACTGTAAATTGCGGCCATGCTTAACTGGATCAAACGTCAAACCTGGATGCGTAATTTTTACGTCTGGACAGGTGCGGCTTGGGTATTCTGGATGATCTTTTTCGACGGTAACAACTGGCGCATAATGGTCCGAACTTACTACAACCTGACTGTCGCTCGGGACGAAAAAGCCTATTATCAACAACAGAAAGAGGCGGTACTGAAAGAGCGCAACGAGGTGATGGGTAGCCCTGAGCTCCTAGAGAAATTCGCCCGGGAACGCTACCTGATGAAAAAGCCCACTGAAGACCTTTTCTTGGTCGAGGAAGTTAAGAAATAGAAGGCCTATCGGATCTTAGCCTTTTGCGCCCCGCCCTTTCAAGTAACATTCCCAACACCGTTTCTTTATCTTGATACCATTATGCAGTCCGCACCCAACCCTGATTACGTCGTAGCGCCCATTCCGAATCAGCCCATATTGCTGACCCTTAGCAGGCGGCTTTGGTCGCAGACTTTATTGGGGGTCGTTCTTGGTCTGGCCATGACCCAGTTGAGTGCATGTAGCAGTGGCCCGCCACCAAAATACAGCGACACCTATAGTACAGGTACCATCAAGGTTGCTGCAGACCACAGCTTCATGCCTTTGTTGGATCATAGCCTAGCACCGTACACGGCTACCTATCCAGAAGCACACCTTAATATCAGCGCCACGACTGAGGACTCGGCCTTACGTCTGTTGTCCATCGATAGTGTCCAGCTTGCTATCGCAACTAGGCCGCTCAAACCTGCTGAGCTCGAGGCCATGGCAAAGGACAAGGTGACACCTATCTATACCAAAATCGCCCTTGATGCTGTCGCCTTGGTGGTTAACAAAGCCAATGCTGATAGCCTATTGGCTACTGATGTCGTCGCCAAAATCCTGAAGGGTGAAACCAAAACCTGGTCTCAACTGCCAACCCTTGATCTAGGCGAAGGCAGCAAAAGTGGTAAGCACCAAGCTGGGGACATCGTCTGTGTGTTTGACAATGACCGCAGCAGCAACCTGACCTATATGCAGACCCAGTTTGGCATTAGGGACGAGGACCTCAAAAACGCTAAGATCTTTGCGGTTGGTAACAACAAAGCCGTCATCGACTATGTGGCTACGCACCCAGAGGCCTTGGGTTTTGTTGGTGTGGGATGGGTTTTTGACACCACAGGCGACAACAAATGGATTGACAAGGTGCAGGTAGTCGCCGTGGGTAAGTCCCCTACCAAACCTGGCGCCGAGGCTCTCAAGTCTTATGACTACTACCAGCCCTATCAGGCGTATCTGGGCGATAAAAGCTACCCTTTTCGTCGTGACATCAATTGGGTGTATCGGAGTGGGCGCACGGGCCTAGCGATGGGATATGCAGCCTACATGGCCAGCGACAAAGGCCAACGTCTGGTGCTCAAACTCGGTATGCTGCCAACCAATGTGCCCGTCCGGATGGTCCAGATGAATAAGGAGTAGCTAATAGATGCATTCCTTAATCGGCATAGGCCATACCAGCTCGTGCCAAATCATCTTACCATGATATTAGCTCACTAGGGCTTGCCTTCGCCTTCAGATTTGACTACTTTAGGGTCAGTATTGGCTGTTGTCTTTTTAGGCAAGGCCAGTTCTGATCCTTTTGTTGCTTTAGTCCGCAAACCCTACCCCAATCTTCCTACCTGAATGGACTCACTTGCTTTGCCAGCCCTGATCGGCTTCATAGGTGGTCATGTTGCCTTGGTCATTGGCACCATCCTCAACATCGTCAAGCCAGCTGCTATACGTGTTCGGGATGACAAGGGGGGTGCCCTTACCCGTTACACCGACTCAGGCAAGATCAATCTGGTGTTGTTTTTTGCTGGGATGGCTTTTGTGCTGGCCTGCAACTTTTACCTGCCCTATCCCTGCCCTCAGGGCCTGACTGGTGCCGAAACTTGCTTCACGTTCAGCGACTACATCCTGAACCTATCGGGTTTTCTGATCCTGATCCCGACCTTTTTCCTGCCCATCGTGTCCGACATCTCAGGCTATGAGGTGCATAGTGCTGGCACCATGTTGCCCACCACATCGCTGGATAGGGTTACCTATTTGTTTATGTTTTGCGGTTTGGCACTGGGCATACTCAACACATTCCACTTGCCAGAGGTGCCCTTGCTGATCGACTTCATTGCGAATATTATCGCCTTTATGGCTACCAGCTTTGCGCTCTTGGGTGATACTGTGGAGCACCATGCAGAGGCTGACCCCGAGCCAACCGGTAGCTTTAAACGTTTTACGCCTGTTGGGCTGCTGGTCGGCTCAGTGGCTTTGATCGGCTTTTTGCTTAGCTGTAGCACCCTGATTTATACCAACAAAGAGCAAGACAACCTAGCCCGCAACATCGAGGCCGCCAACGCCACCTTGCGCACCTCGGTCACGCCCCTGATCGACAAAGTCAACCTAACACTAGGTACCAGTATCAAGTCCAGCATTGCAGACATCGACCGCCAAAGTGATAGCATTGCGGGCAAGATGCAGCACATCGAGCAAGGTTTTGCCGACCGTGTGCGGCTCCTGCTAGATGACCCTAAAAACTTACTGGCCAAACAGAATCATTTCTTGCATGAGACCATGGTCAATGGCCAGAACTACCTCAAGCCCGTCATTGACTCAATGCCGAGGATCCAGCGCAGAATAGCCCTCCAGACCATGAACGTCAGGGAGGACCTGATCGACCTAGAGGAGGAACTGCCAAGCAAAATCGCTGGTGAAGTCACCAAATCAGGGACGATGCAGGCCCTAGAGCGCAACACCCGGGATTTGCCTAGCAAACAAGACATTACTGATCTGAACAAGGACATGCTGCGGCGGGCCGAGCTCAAACCAGTGCTGGATGGCATTAGCAACACCCAAGCCGAAACCCGCAAGGAGCTCAACGAAACGCAACAGGCAGTGACCCGCATGGCTACTATCATAGACAAACACATCCTGCTGCCCAAAACCAAATACCGCCCTGGTGATACCCTCTACATCGATGATGACGGGGATATCATTTTGGTTGGGCGCAGTAAATAGAAGTTGTTTTATAGGTCATTACCTGATTTAGACACTACTTTAGCACACCACTAGCAGTCCCGCACTTGGTATTTGCTGCTAATTTTCTGACCATTGAACCGACTAAGAAACTTTATCCATACCGAGCAAAGTGGTGGCATCATCTTGCTGACTTGTGCCATCGTTTCGTTGGTATTGGCCAACAGTGCTGCTGCTGACTGGTTTCATCATTTGCTTTATACCCCTGTTGGTTTCCGGCTAGGAGACTATGCTATGTCTTGGCCTTTCGAAAAATGGGTCAATGATGGTTTAATGGCCATTTTCTTTTTGGTGGTTGGCCTCGAGATCAAACGCGAGTTGCTTGAAGGCCATCTCAGTAGCTTTAAGCAGGCCATTATGCCCATAATTGCCGCACTGGGTGGCATGTTGGTCCCTGCCACCATCTATAGCCTGATGGGTCAGTCAGCAGATAGTGCCAGTGGATGGGGCGTCCCGATGGCTACAGATATTGCTTTTTCGTTAGCCATACTGAGCCTGCTGGGCAAGCGGGTCCCGATCGCCCTCAAAGTTTTCTTAACAGCCCTCGCAATCGCCGATGACCTTGGGGCCGTGGTCGTGATTGCTTTGTTTTATACCTCGGGTGTCCAGCTGACCTATCTAGGTTGGATGGCTGCTTTGGTGGTTCTGATGTTGCTTTGCAATCGGTATCGGGTTGGGGGCGGCTGGCTTTACCTGATTGGAGGAGTTGCCCTCTGGTACGTGACCTATAAAAGTGGGGTCCATGCCACGATAGCAGGTGTTTTGTTGGCTCTTTGTGTGCCGTTCCGGAGTGAATATACGCAGGCTGAGTTAGAAGAAATGCTGAGTGACCGTCGGCAGGACCTAGAACGTGAAATTGCGGCAGGTACCCTCAGCAGTGCTGGTATGCGGGCCGAGATGCAGGAGTTCGCCCATAATCTCCAGAGTATGAGCCACCGCATCATTGCCGATCTGCATGTTGCGGTTTCGTTCCTGATCATGCCCCTGTTTGCCCTCTGCAACACCGCTGTGCATATAGATGGCAGCTTACTAGGCCAACTAGCGGCTGCCCCTAGCCTAGGCATCATCTTTGGCCTCTTGTTTGGCAAACCAATCGGGATTGTGCTGAGCAGCTGGTTGGCCGTTCGGTTTGGGTTGGGCAAGATGCCAGAACATGGCACTTGGCCTGCTATGATTGGCGTGGGCTTATTGGCTGGCATTGGTTTCACGATGTCGTTCTTCGTCTCGATGTTGGCCTTTCCTGCACACCCAGAGTTGCAAGATCTGGCCAAGATTGCAATCCTGATCGGGTCAGGTGTAGCGGGCATGGCTGGATTTATTTGGCTCAGCATGACCCTAAAACCAGCGCCTGCCGCCACCAACGATTCTATCCTCGAAGACGAATAGACCAGCAGTATTCGTGATTTCAGGTTTTAGGTTGCACACATTGCCTATGATAGCCTATGATAGGAGTAGGGTAGAGGCAGTGTTGATCAAACCTAGAAGGTAAGCTGGTTAAATTGGTATGCCATAGTATGCTGAGGTGGTATGCCTATAAAAGCTAAGTTGCAATGCGATTGCTATGCTAGGCAGACCCAATCATTGCACACCACCACCATTAACCAGATCAGATTAGGATGAAATTGCTACTCTCAGCCATTGTGGCCCTGCTTGTTACTTACGGAGCTCAGGCACAGCTCAAGATAAACGAGGTCTTGTATGACCCATCCAACACGGCCCTTGCAGGTGATGCCAATGGCGACGGTGTCTATGACCAAGTCCAGGACGAGTTCATCGAGTTTGTTAATACCTCTCCTAACACCCTTGATGTCAGTAAAGTCAAGATCTATGACTATGTAATTGCCTCAGGACTTAAGACCTTGCGCCATACCGTCCCTAATGGCCTATCCGTACCAGGTCGTGGGGCATTGGTCGTTTTTGGTGGAGGCACTGCCACTGGTACTTTTGGTGGGGCTGTTGTCGTAGTAGATCTTGGCACAGCTGGCCTCAGCCTTGGCAATAGTGGTGAGGTCATCATCGTTGAGGACAGCCTAGGCAACGTATTGGACTCGCTCAATACCGACGCCTTGTCCGACAATCCGAACGAGTCTTACACTCGCAATCCAGACTTTACTGGCGCTTACGTCCAACATGCTTCAGTACGTGCTGGTGTGCTGTTTTCCCCAGGTTTGATGGCAAGTGGTACACCCTTCAGTACGACCAGTTTGGCCTCGACCAAAACAACAAAATCGGCCTTCAGCCTATCACCAAACCCTACAGCGGGCCACATTAAGCTCGATGGTGACCTTGCTGATGGCCAGATCCTAAATATTTATAGCCCTGTGGGTTCCTTGGTGAGCCAGAAGGTACTTTTAGGCAATTCGGCTAATTTGGCTGACCTAGCCAATGGCGTCTATTTCTTGCTTGTTGCCGGGTCCAAAGATCAAGCAGCCACCAGACTGGTTGTCCAGAAATAGTAGGTTAGATCCTTTTCTACGCTTCTCTTTAATCCTCGTCAAACCTAGGATTCAAAGCCTCTAGGTGATACCATCGCCCCGGCCTTCCTCCTTGGCGGATCTTAAGACTACATCTGGGTTCAGAACCACAATTCTGTAGCCATCCCTCTGCTAGAAGTACAACCTAATTCTCTGTACAGTTTCCCAAAGCTGACCTCCAGATAACGATGTCAAATACGCCATTTCCTTCCCAGCTACAAACAAGAGTTGCGCCCATCCTGACCAGTCTTTTAGGTCTAGGCATTGGCCTGTCCCTTCTGATCGGGATGCCGAGTTGCACCACGCAGGATATTGACCCAGTGGTCACGATTGGTATTGACAGTTTGCTTACGGGCAGGATTAGTGAGAGCAACAAATCGGCTAAGTTGACGGCACGCCTCAATGGCAAGTCCAAGTCTGACATCAAGATCTCACTGAGCATTACTGGTACTGCGCTTCGCGATCAAGATTTTATGATCAGCGGCAATGAAATTGTTATCCCCGCTGGCGAGCTATCTGGCGCCGTGACCATCACAAGTAAAGACGACAACCTCATCGAAGGGGATGAGACGATCATCATCAACTTTGGTCAGGTTGACAAAACGACTGCTGTAACACCCACTACCCAGACCCTTATCATCTCAGACGATGATACCGATACTGATGGTGATGGCCTAACTGACGCGCTAGACCTTTGCCCCCAAGATCCAGGTACCGCAGCTAACCAAGGTTGTCCAGAGGGTTTTGGGCTCTTAATCAATGAGGTCTTGTATGATCCGTCCAACATTGGACTAGACGGTGATGCCAATGGCGATGGCGTATATCTCCAGGCCCAAGACGAGTTTATGGAGTTCTATAACATCACTGACCAACCTAAAAACATCGGAGGCTATACTATTAGCGATAGTGTCATTGCCTCAGGTCTGACCACTTTGCGATACACCTTCCCTACCGGCACCCAGCTGCAACCACGCAAGGCCTTAGTTTTGTTTGGCGGTGGCAGCCCTGTCGGCTCTTTTGGCGGCAGCGCCATCCTTACCTGTAGCACTACGGATGGCCTTAGCTTGGGTAACTCGGGCGAGATTATCGTGATTAAGGATGCCAACGGCAAAACGATACTGACCTTTAACACGGATGTTTTGTCGGATAACCCGAACGAGTCCTACACCCGAAGCCCCGATATTACTGGAGCCTTTGTGCAACATACGTCGGTCAACCCAGCTAAGAAGTTCTCTGCTGGCACACGTCTGGACGGTACATCGTTCTAGTAGCCTTTTGCTTGTATTGTTGATCACCAAAATCCGACAGCTACCATGCTATTCCTAGGCCCAGTCCTTGCCGTCTTTTTTGTCGGGGTGGTTATCTACCTCTTGGTCAAAAAATATAGCCCAATAGCAGTATTGCTATTCAGTGGCTTGGTGATGCTGGTCGTGGCTTACGCATTAGGCCTACACCTGCCCAAGCTGAAACAGCCGACTGGCTTGCCAGCATTTGATTTCGTAGCCTACATCATCGAGTCCCTGCTAGACACCAATGCCAGTGTCGGCCTCGTGATCATGATCATCAGCGGCTTTGTAGCCTATATGGATAAGATAGGCGCCAGCGATGCCTTGGTCTACCTGGCGATGAAACCCCTTTCTGTATTCCGGAAACACCCTTATATATTGGCCTCCTTGGTGGTGCCATTGGGGCAGTTTTTATTCATCAGCATTCCGTCGGCGGCGGGCCTTGGCCTGTTGCTGATGGCGACCATCTTCCCGATCATCGTCAACCTAGGGGTGAGTAGGGTGGCAGCCGTTTCGCTGATTACGGCCACGACAGCTTTTGGCATTGGTCCAGCCTCGGCCATTGCGCTTAGTGCCGCCTCGGTGCTGGAGCTTGACATCACCAAGTTCTTCTTCGGCTACCAGATACCGATGTCGGCTATGCTGTCTGCGGTCCTGACCGTTACTTACTTTTTTGTCAACCGCCATTATGACAAAAAGCTCCCAGCTGATGCCTTCGTGACAGCTTTAGAGACAGACCCCAAAACAGAGGGTATGACTAGTAATGGCACCCACAAAGGACAGCTCAAAGCCCCGATGATCTACGGGCTATTACCATTGCTACCCTTGGTATTGCTGTTGGCTTTTTCAGACTTTATTGGTTTGGTTCCCTTCAAAGTTAAGGTCGATACCAATGTTGCAATGTTGGTCGGCCTACTGGTCGCCCTCGTGGCCGAGCTTATCCGGACTCGTGATTTGGTTGCGGTCTTCAAGTCCTTAGATGTGTTCTGGGCTGGTATGGGCGACATTTTCAAGTCCGTGGTGGTGCTGATCATTGCGGCAGATATCTTTTCTAAAGGGCTGATTAGCCTAGGCTTTATTGACGGCTTGCTGCAGGTGGCCCAACAGGCTGGGCTGGGCGGGATTGGCATCGGCGTTGTTCTGACAGTCATGATCTTCTTGGCCTCGATCCTGATGGGTAGTGGTAATGCGGCTTTTTTTGCCTTCGGACCATTGGTGCCACGCATTGCAGCCCCGCTCGGTATGCCTGCAGTCAAAATTATTTTGCCGATGTCTTTGGCAGCATCCATGGGCCGGACCGTATCACCCATTGCCGGTGTGGTGGTCGCTGCCGCAGCCTTGGCCAAGGTCACCCCGGTAGACGTTGTCAAACGAAACCTGATACCTTTTGTAGTTGGCCTGATTGTGATGCTGACCTACAACTTCCTATAGATATTTCCTATTACCGACACTACCAGAAATCAATCGTTACGATCCCCCTTATTTGCTGATGCTAACGCTAATCAAAAATGCCAACGTCTTCTCCCCAGCTCCACTTGGTCTGCAGGACATCCTGATCGGCGGCAACAAAATCGTTGCCATGGCCGACCATATCGACCTGCCAGCCTCAGTGGCGACCGTTTGGGATGCGGAAGGCCGGACGACTACCCCAGGCCTGATCGACCAACATGTACATATCATTGGGGCTGGTGGCAAACATGGTTTCTCGTCCATGACGCCCGAGATCATGATGGGTGAGTTTATCGCCTGTGGCACCACCACGGTGGTTGGTTTGCTGGGTACTGATGCTAGCGCCCGTAGCGTCAAAACCTTATATGCCAAAACCAAAGCCCTCGATGGCGATGGGATTACGGCCTATATGTTCACCAGTTATTTTGGCATTGATCCAATAACGATCACAGGTAGCATCCAGGATGATTTGATTTTTGTTGATAAAATCATTGGCTGCAAACTCGCCATTTCGGACGAGCGTTCCTCTTATCCAACCACCCTCGAGCTCTTGCGGCATTTGCGCGAAGTCCATGTGGGCGGGATGGTTTCTGGCAAGGGAGGAGTCCTCCATATACACCTTGGTGGGTTGCGCACCAAAATGGACATCTTGTTTGATCTGGTCCAGCAATACGAGTTCCCGATCAGGCACATCTCGCCAACGCATGTTGGTCGATCTAAAGATTTGTTTGACCAGGCTCTAGACTTCGCCCGCCTCGGTGGGATGATTGACATCACGACAGGCGCTTCAAAATATACCGATCCCTATAAGTCAGTCCTGTATGCGATGGAGCAAGGCGTCTCGATCGACCAACTAAGCTATAGTAGTGATGGCCATGCCGGTATTGGCAAAAAAGACGCTAATGGCAAGGATATTGGCTTCACAAAGGCGCCTATCTACCAGAACTTGGATCAGGTTCGGGCTTTGGTGCAAGACGGTCAAGTGCCAATCAGTGAGGCCATTAAGCTCATAACGCTTAACCCTGCCCGTAACCTATCGCTAGCACATAAAGGCCGTGTTATGGTTGGGGCCGATGCAGACCTCTGTTTCTTTGACGAAGACCTCCAGCTGACCGAAGTGGTTGCAATGGGACAGTTTATGATGAAAGCAGGTGTGGTTGTGATCAAAGGGGCGTTCGAAAACTAGATACCCAACATGAAACGATCCTACCTAATCTTTTCCGCCTTGTTGGTATTGCCTCTGCTGATGGTCCTTCCATTGGCTGCGCAGGCACAGGATAATGCCCAGCCCGAGCCATACGCACCAGGCGAGGGCATCTCCCTGACTGGTAAAAACAACTACAATATCCGCCTCAGCGGGATTTTGCAGCCCATGGTCGAGACACGGTCGTACCCCGAGATGTCCGAGCAGGCAGCCACCCAACGGTTCAGGATGCGCCGCATAATCACGAAGCTTACGGGTAGTGCTGCCAACGAAAAGATCAGGTACCAGTTGCAGGTGGACTTAACAGGATCATCGGACGGTGGTGGGGATGCTGGCACCAATAACTACCTGATGGATGCTTGGATATCCTACCGACCTGTCAAACAAGTTGAGTTCACCTTCGGACAAGAGACCTCGCCAACAGATGGACGCGAAATGGGTATGCTATCCAACGGCCTGCAAATGATCGAACGGAGCCCGGTGGCATTGGCATTTGCAAGCATCCGTGAGTTTGGGGTCATCGTCGAGACTAAGTTTAAGCTCGGCAAAGGAATGGCCCTGCACCCTACGCTGAGTGTTAGCAACGGAGACGGTGCCAATGTCGGTCGCAAAGACCATGGTGGCCTCAAGGTTGGTGGTCGGCTAGACTTTCTGCCTTTTGGCACGTTCAGTAATGGTGGGCAATATACCCAAGTGGATATGGAGCGTGAGTTAACACCCAAGTTAGTTATCGGCATCACGGGCAGCCACAACCAAGGCATCAGCGATAGGCGCGGGCGTGAGTCGGGTTCCATCCTCTATCTGGATAGTCTGGGTCAAGAGTCGCTACCGTCCTATACCAAGGTGGGTGCCGATCTGTTGTTTAAGTACAAGGGCTTTAGCCTCTTGGCTGAGTATGTCAACGCAACCGCCTCAGTGCCTACAGATATCACGCAACGTGTGCGGAATGACGGCACAACCTCAGCCGCATTTTTGGTTAATGGTATCCAGGATGTAAATGCCTTTGTTAAAGGACGCATCATGCTAGGGTCTGGCTACAATGTGCAGGCAGGTTACTTGTTCTTGAACGGCTATGGTATAGATGGTCGGTATGCAAGGTTGATGCCCGCATCTAACTCCTTCCTGACAAACCCGACGTTCTATAATCGGTCCGAATTCTTCACCCTATGTGCAAGTAAGTATCTAGGCCGCCACTTCGGTGCCAAAATCCAGGCCTCGGTCACCTACACGAAGGCTGAAGCAGGATCCCGCACCGTACTTGATACGCCTCAGCGTGGTAATGAGGTTTCTGGTCTCTTGATGCTAACGATCGCCCTCTAGCCACCATGCGCACCTCAGCTCTTCTTTGTTGTTTGCTCCTGATGGCCGGTGCGCTATTGGCACCAGCTTTGGGTTGGGCACAGTTCAACCCGCAGCCAGATGCTATCACACGAAAATACTTTCCTGATCCTGAGCTCAACATCCAGACGCCTGCTTTTGCTAAGGCTGATGAGTTCACGAACTATCAGGAAATGATGGCTTGGATTGAACCCTTGGTGCAGCAACATAGCAAGTTGGTTAAGCTCAGCTATATAGGTCAAAGCCAAAAGGGCAAGCAGATCCCGATGTTAGTCCTGACCCAGCCTAATGGTAGGCCTAAAATTCGGGTCTGGATGCAGGGTGGCCTCCATGGGGATGAACCAGCAGGCACCGAAACCATGCTCTATTTGCTACAACAGCTCCTGACCGATCCTAAACTAACCTATTTATTAGATGAGCTCGAAATTGGCATTGTGCCGATGGCCAACATCGATGGTTACGAAAAACAACAACGTGAGTCGGCCAATGGTATTGACCTTAACCGAGATCAGACCCGTCTGAAGGCACCCGAAACCATAGCGCTCAAGCAGGCATTTAGTGCCTTTGGGCCAGCTGTGGCGCTTGACTTTCATGAATATCGCCCCTTCCGCAAAGACTTCAGCCGATTGGGTATGGCAGGCATCACGAGCCGCTATGATGCCATGTTCCTCTATAGTGGGAACCTCAATGTGCCAGCTGCATTAAGGGCCTACACTGCTGATCGGTTTGTGACCCCTGCCAAGGCAGTACTCAATGCCGAGCAGCTCTGCAACCATGACTATGTCACGACCCAGAAATATGGTGGCCAAGTCCAGTTCAATATGGGGTCGGTGCATGCGCGGTCTAGCGCCACGTCCTACGCCCTAACCAACGCCGTCTCGACATTGCTCGAAATTAGGGGAGTAGGCATCGGTCGCACTTCGTTCAAACGCAGGATCAAGACCTCTTATCTGATTGCCCTATCCTACCTTGAGTCCGCCTATAAAGATCGGCAGCATTTGCGTGCCGTATTGGCCGAGGCAGCCAAAGCAAAGCAGCCGGTCGTTGTCCTAAGCAAACGTAAGACCTACAAAGACAGTATTGATGTCATTGACCTGGCCACTAACAATGCGATCAAGATGCCTTTTGTGCTGCATAATGCACTCCAGAGCAGCCCTACTCTTGAGCGTCAGCGACCTATGGCTTACCTCATAGGGACAAGCGCAACAACTGCCATTCAGAACTTGCGGCTATTGGGTCTCCAGATTGATAGTCTCGTATCTGATCAAACCCTAGAGGTGCAGGTCTATCGATTAGGCAAGCAACCTGAAATGTCAACTGAAGACAACAAACCAGGCGATGACGAAGAGGCCACCACTGGCCCATCCGAAGCCAATACCCTGACTGTGAATAAAGCATTCCCGAAGGGTACTTATATTATCTACGAGGACCAACCGAGGTTTAACCTCGCGGCCGAAGTCCTAGAGCCCGAAAACCCAAACGGCTTTGTGGCACTGAAGGTAATCAAGCTCAGTGCCGACACCGAGCTGCCCATCTACCGGTATCTAAAACCCGAACGCATTAGTCCATAGTGCCCAACCTTGGTGCCCTTGCCAGTTGTTTATGGCGCATTTCTTTACCAGTCCACCGATTAATAATTACCCAGTTAGTTCACCCGAATACGCCAATTTATCCCTTTCCCAGCCCGTAACTTCTAGGTTCTATGTCAACATCCCTATCCCGTTTCTGGAAGCCCCTTATTGCCGTCGCTGTTTGGTGTATGGCCCAGGGCATCGCCGTTGGCCAAACCCAAGATGGCAGTAATAGCACCAATGACCCCAACAAATCTGGCCTTGGCGATGGACTTAACTTTTCGCTTAACGAGGGGGATTATCAATTCCGGATTGGTGGATTTTTGCAGCCTTCATGGCAGTATAGCAAGCTAGATAATCAGCCAAGGGCCGAGAACGTTTTCCGTTCCAAACGTACCTACCTCAACTTTGGAGGCCGTGCGCTGAAAGAAAAGGTAAGCTTTTTTGTGCAGGCGGACTTTAGTGCCGCCACCCCCTTGCTAGATGCTTGGTTGGCCTATCATGTCACACCTAACTGGACCATTTCGGCTGGGCAGCGGCGGACCTTCACGAACAACAGGGAGATGACCTTTAATGAGGACCAGCTCCAGTTTGCTGACCGCAGCCTGACCAGCAACACCTTTGCAGGCAACGGGCGTGAGTTTGGCCTTTTTGTTGAGGGTAAGATTGGCACTTCATTGGTTTTGGTGCCACAGCTTGCGATCACGTCTGGTGACGGCCCTAACTCCTTTGGTGTCAATAGCACCGATGTGGACCTAGGCGGCTTTAAGTACGGTGGTCGGCTAGATATTTACCTAATGGGCGAGTTTTCGGAAGGTAACAGAGGTTTGTCTGCTGACCTAGTCCATGAGACCAAACCAAAGGTGCTGATAGGCCTAGCCGGTAGCTTCAACCGTGGTGCCAGCAATGCCAAAGGCGAAGGCCACGGCGACTTCTTGCTCTACGGCGACGACAAAAAAACTAAACTGCCAGACCTCCGCAAATTCAGTGTTGACGTGCTGGCCAAGTATAAAGGTTTCTCCTTCTTGGGCGAATACATCAACACCTCAGCGGCTAACCTTGCAGGTGTCAGGCTTGACACAACGGGGACGATTAGCTCTATTCTTCGGCCTGGCCAGATCAGTCAGTATCTGACCCTAGGTAATGCTATTTCGGCACAGCTGGGCTATGTCACCAAATCAGGCTATGCTCTCGACTTGCGGTACGAATCTCTGAACCCTGAGTTTAAGGACAACACGGCCTCCATCCTGCAGCAAACCGAGGTAAGCACCTTAGGCCTCAGTAAGTATTTCAACGGGAACAAACTCAAGGTCCAGGCCTCAGTTAGCAACGTTAGGTATGGCAGTGGCAGGTCAGCCCTCAATACCGAGCTGATGATGCAGGTGGTCCTGTAGGCACTAATAATCAAGTCGGTACGGCGCCACCCCTGATCCAATTTCGTTTTTTCCATGACCCACCTCACCCACTTGTTTTGCGTTCGCCTTCTGCTGCTGACTGTGTTAGCACTGGTGTTTGGTGGGACTTTGGGGATGGGAAATTGCCAAGCACAATCCTTGACGGCAGGCACGGGTATCTATCAGTTCAGCGGGTATTCACCTTTGCGCACCAAGCCAATCTCAGTGTTTTACCATATCCCTAGTTCGGGCGACCCTGCCAAGATGCCTATTCTACTGGCGTTCCATGGTGAGGACCGTGACGGCAACGCCTATCGGCAAGATTGGGTAGCTGCTGCCAACCAACATCAGTTTATGGTCTTTGCCCTCCAGTTTGATGATAGCTTTTACCCTGGTGGCGACGGCTATAACCTTGGCAATGTTTTCCGTGATGGGGATGCGCCAAGTGCCAGTTCCCTGCAGCCTGACTCAATCTGGACCTTTGCGGCCATCGACCCGCTATTCAGGGACATCAAACAACGGACGGGGTCATTAGCCAAAAGTTATGTGGCATTTGGCCACTCGGCAGGGGCGCAGTTTTTGCATCGTTTTGTGCTATACCAGCCCGCCAGCTTGATGCGCAAAGCCATTGCTGCTAATGCGGGTTGGTACACGGTACCTGTCGCATCCCAGACTTATCCTTATGGTCTAGGTCTTAGCCCGATGACGTCAACCCAATTGACATCAGCCTTCGCTAAGCCGCTGCTGGTTTTCCTAGGCAAGCTAGATACCAACCCCAATTCACCCGGACTGCGTCACAATAGCCAGACGGATGCTCAAGGTCTTTATCGGCTCGCTCGTGGACGCTATTTCTTGAACCAAAGTCGGGCACAAGCGCAGCAAAGTACCGCTGTTTTTGGCTGGTCGTTGGCAGAGGTTGCTGGTGTGGGCCATGACCATACGCTGATGGCCATCAATGCTGTACCCTACGTCCTTGATGCCTTTGAACCCATTCAGCAAGCACCTCCCATCCCGCCATTGCGGCTAAGCTGGCTAACTGAGGGAGGTATACAAATTCAGGGCCTCCAGCCAGCTGAAACCTACGCGATCCAGCTTTTTGATCCATACGGACGGACTGTCGGCCAGTTTACAGGCCAGGCTCCAGATGCTGATGCCAAGGTTATTCCATTCGTGCCACGCAATAGCACCTTATACATTGCCCGGATCACGGCCAGTAGCCATGCTGATCAGTGCTTTAAACTCATTACCTATTAGTTAAATCTATATTTATTCCTGACCGATGCCTACCATCCTGAAACGCATACTGACCCATCTGACCTTCTATGTATTGGTCGCGATCATTGCGGGCATTTTGTTGGGGCATTTTGCACCTGCGGAAGCCGTCAAGATGGAGTGGATTGGCAAATCGTTTATTGATCTGATTAAGCTATTTATTGCCCCTATTATTTTCCTGACCATTGTGCTGGGCATCGGGTCAATGGGGAACCTCAAGAAGGTGGGCAAGATAGGCCTCAAATCATTGATCTATTTCGAGGTGGTCACGACTGTCTCATTGGCCATTGGTGTGATCGTGGCCCTTGTCCTCCAACCCGGCAGCATTGATAAGTCTGCCCTCATGATGCAGGATGCGACCAAATATACTAGTAGGGCAGGGGAGGCCTTCAGCTGGTGGAACTTCCTGAAATCCAACACCACTATCCAGATTCTACTTGTCGCGATTATAGTTGGGGTGGGGCTGAGCTATGCCAAAAATCGTATCCTGATCGTCAGCAAGCTGGAGGTGATCTCAAAGTTCGTATTCAAGGCCCTCAAGTACGTCATGTACCTCGCACCCGCTGGGGCTTTTGGTGGCATGGCCTATACGGTGGGCAAGTTTGGCTTGGCTACTATTGTCCC
>CANHWS010000020.1 GCA_947464365.1 Cytophagaceae bacterium
CTGGCCGTGATACCGTCATTGATGTTGGGATTATAAACAACCACACCAGCTCCTGGGCTTGCTACATCTGGCTTGATGTTACCTAGTGCATTAGGCCCACGGCTGCTGAACCCCGCAATGTTCCCCGCCAAGTTGACAGCACCAACAGTTAGGACAGAGTCAGCATCGCTTGGCGTTGTGATTTTACCGAACCACGGAGCGCCAGATCCCCCAGTATTGCCAGCTGACACAACAACCAGAATACCAGTTGATGCTGCAATATTTGCAGCTCGGCTAATAAAAGTCCGTTGCCCATCCAGATCGGCAAGGCTGTAGTCTTGGTCTGAGTTGTCAAAAGTATTATAGCCCAAGGAGCTGTTGATCAGATCACAACCTAGGCTGTCTGCTCGCTCGGCCGCAATGACCCAATATGCACATTCAATTTCGTATTCGGTGGCTACATCTTCAGTTCGAAAAAGGAAAAAGTCCGCGGCGTAAGCTGGGCCTATTAGTTTACCTGATAGGTAACCTGCCATGATGCTCAGGACTGCACCACCATGCGCATTTTCGCGATAAACGTTGCCCACACCTCGGCGTACAAAGTCAAAAGTGCCTTTGATTTGATTGTTGATGCGCATCGCCTCAAAACAATCATGGCGATCGACATTGGCAAAGCCAGCATCCAGCACCGCAATTGTCATTCCTTGGCCGAAATAGCCTGCATCGTGCATCGAGTCAATCCCCAACATCAGGTTCTGCTGCCCACTTTGGCCATAGTTGAGCGAAAAGGGGTTAGCTTTTTGGGCCAGTTGGGTTGGGCCAAATGGGCTTGCATTAATTCCTAAGATAGAAGCTGCCTTAGTTAGAAAGTTGCCAGTACATTTTTTTTCGGGTGCACTTGCAATGCCTGAATGTGTCCAATCACCCTTATTAGCTTTGGGCAAATAACTCAAAAGTCGGGTATCTGCTAAGCTATTAGGTTTGATCACGTTCAGACGCAGCACCTGACCCAGAGTTGCTGAATCACATTCGATGATTGCGGCATTGAGCCAGCGTGAGGTGTACCAAATGTCAGCACCTGTGGCGGCCACTTGGCTAACATAGCTGGGGTTTACAGGCCAATCACGTTCCTGAATACTGATTCCCTGCTTATTGCGGCGGAGGACGGCCTTCGATGTTAGGTAGTCGGTTGGTTGGGCTGTGGCGAAGGGAGACCCTGCCTTATCTTTGAAATAGACGATATATCGATGAAGAGCGTTTGTCTGGGCCCGGGGATTTGCCTTGGAAGCTACAGCAATAAAAGGCCTCCAAGGTGCTATGATAGCCATCAGCCCAGCCAAAAGCAGATATTTAAATTTTGTAAGCTTCATTTTCGTTTGGTGTAGTGGTTATTCATTGCCAGAGGCAACTAATGTCTGGGTGAGGGATCTGCCCTGAATCACTTTCCCAAGACAACTATCAGGGTTAAAGGCCGCAATCTGGCTAGACTTGAAGATTAGACCAACGCCATCGGCATAGAGCTCAAAGCGCTGGTCTTGACCAAGGCAGCTGAAATCGTTGTATTGGCTGACTCGTAAGGTTTTTGTATAGTTGGTGCCATGTAGTGTATACGGTTTGCCAAAGTCGCGCACACGATATATAACGGGATTTTGGGTGCCGAATTGGTTGTACTGGTTTACGTTCCAGTTGCTACCCTCCCGAACAGGAAAAATCAGATTGAGATAGGGTATGTTATTTTCGGTCCTGACTGAGGTATTTGCTGCCCTCCTGACCGACCAAAGACTATCTAGCTGCCAGCTAAGGGCGTTGTAGTCAGCCACCCGAGCTGTATCCTGATATTTGTAGCGATAAAGGCGATAGGCTTGTTGGCCACGAGGGTCGGTAAAAGTGTCACCGATTAGTTCCTTGACCAAGTAACCCAAGCGTTGGGTTGGTTGTTGGTATCGATTGATAACTTCATCCACTTTATAGATGCGGTATTGTCCTTCAGCAAGAGGGAAATAAGTATAGCCAACGTTTTGCTCGTTCGGCTCAAGAGTTGAGCTTTTGCACTGTGCCATCAGGAGTGCAATTGCGCCTAGGCAGGCCAAGATGATCAGGCCTTTGGCGGTAGTAGGGCTGGCTATTGAGGAGGTACTCATATCAAAAGCAATATAGCCAAGACTGCATCAACTATGCAAGTCTTGGCTATATCCTATTGGTGACCTACAATCATATTGTCCTAGGCATGCTGGTGAAGAGTGCCATGTTCGGTAGGTGCTTGGTTTTGATCTCGGTTATAGGCTTTCAGGATCCAGCCACCGCCAACGACGTCATCACCTTCGTAAAAGACAGCAGCTTGACCAGGCGCAATGGCACTTACAGGCTCGTGGAAGTCAACGATGATTTTCCCATCCTGACCGGTGATTATGGCAGGCGAACCTGGGTCTTTGTATCTGATTTTGGTCACGGTTTCGAGCGAACGCCCCTCTAGGCTTGCATATTTGCCCATCGTAATCTGGCCAGCTACCAAGCTATCTCGATAAAGCTCGAGGTCGCGTCCTAGAACCACTTCGTTGGTATCCTTCCGGATTTCGGTCACGAATATTGGGTAGCCTAAAGCAATCTTAAGTCCTTTACGTTGGCCTATTGTGTAAAATGGATAACCCTCGTGTTGCCCGACAACGGTACCATCTTGTAACACGAAGTTGCCTCCAGCCACTTGTTCATCTAGGCCGGGCACACGACGGCGCAGAAAGCCTCTATAGTCATTGTCTGGTACAAAGCAGATCTCGTAGCTTTCGCTTTTGTTTACCAAGTCCATAAAGCCGCGCTCGGCAGCCATATTCCTGATTTCAGTTTTGCGAAGGTGACCCAAAGGGTACAAAGTCCGGCTTAGGCTTTCTTGGCTGATGCCCCAAAGTGCATAGCTTTGGTCCTTCAGCGTGTCGACACCCCTGCTGATGACGTAACGGTCATTTTCGTGCCTTACCTGGGCGTAGTGGCCAGTGGCTATTTTTTCGCAATCCAGCCTATCGGCACGCTTCAGCAGGGCATCCCATTTGATGTGGGTATTACAAAGGACACAAGGGTTGGGTGTACGTCCTTCTAGGTACTCACCAGTAAAGTGATTGATGACATAGTCGCCAAACTCCTCGCGGATGTCTAGGATGTAGTGAGGGAACCCGAGCGTTACGGCAATATTGCGGGCGTCATTGATACTATCAAGGCTGCAACAACCTGTTTCCTTTTTGGACCCGCCAGCAGAGGAATAATCCCAGGTTTTCATCGTCATACCAATGACTTCGTACCCTTCTTCGTGCAGCATAACTGCCGCCACCGAGCTGTCGATGCCGCCACTCATTGCTACTAGGACGCGCCCATGCTTACTCATAATCTCAATCGTTAATTAAAAAAATATAGTGTCCTAGGCCTTGCTATAGCTACCGATCATAACGATCAGGCAACAACTTTGACCTAGGACCAAAATGTTTAGGAAATACTAGTGCGAACCCTAGCAGTATATTGTCGCAAGGCCTGCGCATAGTTTATGCCTTCGTTTTGCATCGCTTCTTTGATTGCGATCGCAGCCAATACATGTGTGAGTTGTTCGCCCTCGTCATCACCTTCGACAGTAATTTCGAGTGGTTCTTCGTTCAGGAGGGAGTTTTCGGCAGCTGCGAGTTGTGCTAGGTTATAGCTTTCGACCACAGTTTTAATAACGGGTAGTTTCATGATGTTGCTTTTGAAGAGATATCAGATGGAGCCCAAATCCATAAATGGCTGGAGCAGATCTAGGTTGCTCGCTAAGTGAGAAACTGAAACGAAATCTTTATTTGTTTGATATTTAAGGATTTAGGTGACTTTGTCTCAAGTGAAACTGGAGGTTAGGACACACTTTAGATCTGATGCTATCGCATCAAATTTAGCAAGACCATTCGCCCTTGAGATCCTTGGTCAATCCTAGATATAGAGCGTATTTAGCAGGTTTGTGACGGCATCCTCCTTACTGGCTGCTACAGAGCCTACAAGCTCACCATTGTTAAAGGTGGCAAAAAAGGGTAGGTTGGTCACCTTGGCGAGGTTTCGGGCCTCTGGATTTTGCTCGGCATTAACCTCAAGGAAGGTTACATCTTGGTATTTTTCGTCCTTGGCAATGCGCTTGAACTTAGGCGCAAATAGTTTGCAGGACCCACACCAGTCGGCATAGTACTTGACGATGACTTTTGAGTTCTCACTCAGCCGAGACTGGATGTCGGCATCGGTAGTGTTGATGATTTCCATTATGGTAGTAGGCGGGTAGAAAGTCCGCTTTTGCGGATACAAAGTTAACGCAATAACAGTCTGGGTGGATGATTTGTTAGCATCAAGAAAATCTATTGGTACATAGCCACTGTCTGCACTAGTTTTGGGTTTGTTGTCCAAGTCATTAAGACGATTGGATAACTACTGTCATCTTAAACGCGGTATCTATGAACATTATCATTACAGGCGCTAGTAGTGGCGTAGGCTTGGCATTGAGCCTAGCGCTGGCTAAAGCTGGCCACCAAGTAGTCGGCCTAGCTCGTAAGGTTCAGCCCTTGGAAGATGCAGCAGCAGTTCAGGCCTTGACATTAAAGGCCGTTAGCTGCGATGTTACAGACGCACAGCAAGTGCAACAGGTCATTAGTGATCTTGTAGGAGCATGGGGTGGCAGACTAGATGTCCTTATTAACAACGCTGCCGTTTTTGAAAAGGTACCGTTCGTGCAGCAGTCGTTTGAGCAGATCGACCGCTTAATAGATACTAACTTAAAAGGGGTGTTATATGGTACTAGGGCAGCCTTGCCCTACTTACTGGCTCAGAATTCCGGGCACATCATCATGATCAGCTCGGTGGCTGGCATTCGTGGTATCTCAGGCGAGTCTACTTACTGTAGCACCAAACATGGGGTTAACGGTTTTGCAGAGGCTTTGGCCCAAGAGGTCATTGATCAAGGTGTCAAGGTTACAACTTTATGCCCTGGGGGCATCGATACAGCCCTCTGGCACGACGGCAATCCGTATGGTGGGGACAAGTCTAAAATCATGCAGCCATCCGAGTTAGTAGATGCTGTTAACTATGTGCTATCAATGCCCAAGACCACCTTCATGAAGCGGATGGTCTTCTTCCCGACGGGCGAGTGGCATTGATTTCGGTCCCGTTATGCAGATATTTGCCCTTCAACTGATTTCGACTAAAGTCCTAACCCAACCCTATGGCACTCTCAACTGCAGTTATGCTCAGGCGCTGCACCCATCTTTCGGAAGCCCGTTACGCAGCTGGTATGGAGGTGCAATACCTAGGTTTTTTGTTCAGCACAACTGATACTGATGATTATCGCTCACAGACAAGGGCCATCTACGATTGGGTTGCTGGGGTCGAGCTTGTAGCCGAACTAACAGAGGCTAATCAGGCACTGGTGAATGAAGTTTTCACTACCTACCAACCCTCCGTCTGGATGGTACCTGCCGATGTTTTGCCATTACTGCCAGCAGATTCTAAGGTAGTCCTGACTGGACCAAATTATGGAGACGCGGCCAAGGCTATTGGTTATTTCCTGGAAGGAGACCAAGCCGTTGGTATGGACCTACCGGTTTGGTTACACTATACTGGTGCGCTGCAATTACCTGAAGCCACAGACATTGCCACTGTCTTAGTCCTCGATGGCAGACCAGAGGAACGCCCTGGGTTTGCCAACCTTGACCACTTGGCAGATGTACTTGAGGCACTAGAGGTAGAGGGATAAATTCAAAGTTTGCTCCCCATCATCTGCTTTATCTGCTCCTTTGGCAGGATCACCTGCCCAGTCGTCCCTTCGGCTATAACGACATCATCCACGGTGGCTACAAAGCTGCAATCAAGCCTTTTACCATCCCAGTGGGTACACCTAGCCTCAAACTTGATCGTCTGTCCTATGAAGGCCGGCGCTCGATGTTTGATTGTGATAGCTGATCCTATACCTTCTTGATGGTCGTTTTTGAGCTGCAATGCAAATAGCCTCCCAGCCCATTCAGCCTCTCTAGCAAGGGTGTAGGTGCTCATCACAGGGTGCAATGGGCCATCGCCAAAGTCAGGAGTATCTTCGGGTTTGACAGTGTAGCTATGTTGCTGGACGTTGGTCGGAACCGTATAGGGCATCTGGATTAATTGCTGGGATAGTAAGAGCCTTGTGGCCCCAATATCGGTCAATAGAAGCAAAGGCTAATCATCACGTCTTGGCTCTACCACCAAAGTCCTGATTTTGGGTAGGTACTAGCTAGTCAGCCCAAAGGCAGTTAAGTTTGCATCATGGCAAAGAACAAGGCTTATGTTGTCTTCGCAGGGCACTCACCTGGGGTCTATACCGATTGGGAGGACGTTTTGGACGAAACTAAAGGGTTTTCTGGTGCTGTATACAAAGGTTACCAAACGCTAGAGGAGGCCAAAGCTGCCTACCGAAACGGAATGTTGGCTGCTCCTAAGATGGGTGTCAACAGCCCTAATTACAAACAGACCAACTCCTCAATGTCAAATGGCTCTGCAACCGGGACCGGAGGCAGTGCGCAGGGTAAGCACATAGGGGACGCCAATGCAGGTACTAAACCCACCAGTGGCCCCAAACTACGACCACTTGCAGACGACCCGAAGGGGGGGGCAAAATCAGTACAAGGTTCAGGACCTAGTGAACTAAAATCAGTCTCACCAGCTAAATTGGCCTTGCTAAAAGGCTTTGACATCAATAGCTGGTCTGTAGATGCAGCTTGTAGTGGCAACCCTGGCCCAATGGAATATCGTGGGGTGGACAACCGAACTGGCCAAGAGTTGTTCCGGATTGGACCGGTACGTGGCACCAACAACATCGGCGAGTTTTTGGCAATTGTTCATGCCCTTGCCTTCCAGCAGAAATTGGGCGTTAGCATCCCGATCTACTCTGACTCGGTCAATGCGATGGGTTGGGTAAAAGCTAAAAATGCCCGTACAAAGTTGCCCAATACCGCTAATACCAAAATCGTTTGGGAACTCATCAATCGGGCTACAACTTGGCTGCAGAACAATAACTACAATACCAAAATCCTGAAGTGGGACACCACCAAGTGGGGCGAAAACCCAGCTGATTTTGGCCGTAAGTAGTATCCGTAGTGCTTGCCGCAAGGTTTAGCTTTTGTTAGTGTCAATATTCTACAATAAACGTCCCATCCCGTGGCAAAGAGCAGTAGCAAAAAATGGTTGTACATCATCGGAGGCCTTGTGGTTGCGGTGGTCGTTTTTCTGATTGTCGGCAAGCAGCAGGGCTGGGTCGGTAAAGAAGAAACCACCGAGGTGACCATAGCCAAATCTAAACTAGCTTCAATCACTGAGCGGGTTAGTGCTAGTGGCAAAATCAAGCCAGAGGTAGAGGTCAAAATCAGCTCAGATGTATCAGGCGAAATCATTGAGCTCAATGTAAAGGAGGGCGACTCGGTTCGGCAAGGAATGTTGCTCTGCAAGATCAGACCAGATAATTATCGGTCAATGGTAGATAGGGCACAGGCAGCAGTCCGAAGTGCACAAGCTAGCCTGATGCAAGCGCGTGCAGGCTTAGCACAAACCGAAGGGCGCTTAGTGAGGCTTAAACTGGAGTATGACCGTAACAAAAAACTATGGGAACAAAAAGTTATCTCCGATGCTGATTGGGACTTATCCCGTACCAATTACCAAGTAGGTCAGCAAGAGGCCGAAAGTGCGAAGGCTAATATCGAAGCAGGGAAATTCAACGTCGAAAGTGCTAGGGCTGGACTTAAGGACGCCCTTGAAAACCTTCGTAAGACCGAAATTTTTGCCCCGGTCAGCGGCACGGTAAGCAAACTAACTGTTGAAAAGGGTGAGCGTGTTGTTGGTACCTCGCAAATGACTGGTACTGAGATCATGCGGTTAGCCAACCTACACAATATGGAGGCCTTGGTCGATGTTAATGAAAATGACATTGTCCGCCTCACGATCGGCGACACAGCAGATATCGATGTTGATAGCTACTCAAGCCAAAAGCGCAAGTTCAAAGGCATTGTCACTTCAGTGGCAAACACGGCCAAAACAGCCGTTACCTCAGATGTCGTGACCGAGTTTGAAGTCAAGGTCCGGATTCTTCCATCGAGCTATGTTGACCTTGTCAAAGATAAAGGCAATGCCTCTCCTTTCCGCCCAGGCATGACCGCCGCAGTTGAGATCATTACAGAGCGTCGCGATGGCATTCTGACAGTCCCATTGACATCAGTGACTACGAGGCAAGAAGAAAAGGACAAGCAGGACAAAAAAGCTTCGGAGGGCGAGAATAAAGATGGGCCTAAGGTCACGACCGACACCAAAAATGGAGAGGCAAAAGAAGACATCAAAGAGGTTGTGTTTGTCTATGAAAAAGGTGTAGCCAAAAAACGCATTGTCAAGACAGGCATTAGCGACTTCGAGAATATCCAGATCTTGGAAGGCCTGAAAGAAGGCGAGGAAGTGATCTCAGGTCCGTTCTTGGAGGTTAGCAAACGCCTTAAGGATGGCAAAAAGGTCAATATCAAGAAGGATAAATCCAAAAAAGGAAACGAGGCAGTTGCTGACGACAAGTCAGATAACTAGTCTAGCGTGGGGCATCTTTTTCGTTTTGCCCATTTGTCGGATGTGCATCTTGACCAAAAGCAAAGATACCTGCCTACAAAGCGGGTATTTTTTGCATTATTGCAACCAGATAACGATCCATTACCAAGAGTTGACAGCTGGTTAACGTCCGATGGCAGGCTTTTTGTCTGATCATCATTATGGGCCCAAGCTATTCACCAACTATTTTCATGCACATTAACGCTTTACGCCAATCCACTGTCCTTCCAGTCCTTAGTCTTCTAATCGGCTTGCTAGGTTTGGGTTTTCCTACATTTGCCCAGCTAAATGATCCTGCTGCTGAGGAGCTGCTGTCCAAAGTCAGCCAAAAGTATCGAGCATACAAATCCTTCCGTGTTAGTTTCAGTCGTACCGTTGAGGAAGCTGGTGGTGATAAGGTCAAGAATCTTGATATGAAGGGCGAAGTCACGGTAAGTGGCAACAAATTCAACCTGAGAACAGGTGACCAAGTTATCTACTGCAACGGCACCACGCTCTGGACCCATATCACGTCCAGTAAAGAGGTTAACGTCGCAGACTATGAGCCTTCGTCCGACGAGATTTCGCCTGGTGAAATCTTTATGCTCTACCAGAAAGGTTATCGCTACATCATGATGGGTGAAGTCAAGAGCGGAAAGGAAACCCTTCAGATTGTTGATCTTCAGCCAGACGACAAAACCAAGGAGTTCTTCAAGATCCGTATCTACCTAGACAAGACAACCCTAGCTATTAGACGCTGGATAGTATTTGAACGAGGCAGCAACAACCAACAGATCTTTAGTGTGAGCTCTTTCACGCCCAATGTACCACTTGAGCCAGCCCTTTTTGCCTTTGACAAAGCAAAGCATCCGGGAGTCAAGGTGATTGACTTGAGGTAATCCAGAAGCTCAGCTTTCTCAATTTCTATAGCCCTACCAAGCCCGAAATGACCCGTCAGCAGCTCATAGATACAATCAGGTCAAAGCAGACTTTCCTTTGTGTTGGGCTTGATACCGACCCTACCAAAGTACCAAAGCATTTGTTGGAGGCCTATCCAAACGATATTGGAGCTGCCATATTAGCCTTCAATGCGGCCATTATTGACGCTACTAGCACCTATGCAGTAGCTTACAAAATCAATACGGCATTTTACGAGGCCATGGGCACTAGTGGCTGGACTCTTCTGCACGAAACAATCAACCAAATTCCGGGCGACTGCCTTTCGATCTTGGATGCCAAACGCGGTGACATCGGCAACACCAGTGACCAGTATGCCAAAGCTTTCTTCATTGCTTTGGGTGCAGATGCTGTAACGGTGGCACCTTATATGGGGGCTGATTCGGTGCAGCCGTTCTTGGACCATAATGGTAAATGGACCATTGCCTTGGCCCTTACATCCAACCCAGGAAGTCAAGACTTTCAGCAGCTATTGTTGGAAAATGGCCAGCGGATGTTCGAGGTCGTGATCGAACGGCTTTGCTCGTGGGGTAACCCCGACCAGCTCATGTTAGTAGCTGGGGCAACCCGTGGAGCTGACCTTGCAACGGTACGGGCCTTAGCGCCCGACTACTTTTTGCTGGTGCCAGGTGTAGGCGCACAGGGTGGTAGCCTAGACGATGTTTGCGAGGCCGCCATGACAAAAGATTGCTGTCTGCTAATCAATAGCTCACGCCAGATCATCTACGCATCGGCGGGGCCAGACTTTGCGTCAGCCGCAAAAACTGAAGCACAACGCCTCCAGCAAGAGATGGCGCAATGGCTAACGAAAAAAAGCTAACCGCCAGATACTAGAACCTCGTTATCCCACTATTGCCAAGAGCTTAGCAGCTCATGGGTTTGGCGCATTTTGCCAAAACAGATTTCAGCCTCGGCAAAGCTCAGCGTTTGGGCACCGTCGCTAGCGGCCTTCTCGGGTTCGGGGTGTACTTCGAGGATAACACCATCAGCGCCCGCCATTATTCCTGCTAAAGCCATTGGCGTCACAAACTGGCGGATGCCAATTCCATGAGATGGGTCGATGATGACGGGTAGATGAGATTTGTCCTTCAGGATTGGTACTGCATTGAGGTCCAGTGTGTTGCGGGATGCGGTTTCGTAGGTTCGAATGCCACGCTCGCACAAGACGATCCGCTCATTGCCACCAGAAAAAATATACTCTGCCGATTGAAGTAGCTCGTCAATCGTACCACTTATGCCGCGTTTGAGCAAAACAGGTGTCGTAACTTGCCCCAAAGCATCTAGCAGGTTGAAGTTTTGTGTGTTGCGTGCACCTACTTGGAAAACATCAACGTATGCTAGCATTGGGTCAATCTGCGAAACCTGCATCACCTCTGTCACGATTTTGATGCCCCGAGGGCGGCAAACGCTTGCCATCATGGCCAAGCCATCAATACCCAAACCACGGAAGGCGTAAGGTGAACTGCGTGGTTTGAAAACACCACCGCGCATAAATTTCACCCCTTGGCTAACCAAAAAATCAGCAAGCTGGATCAGTTGCTCCTCGCTTTCGACCGAGCAGGGGCCTGCAATTATTGACATGCCACCACCACCAATAGGAGTAACATCGCCTGCCAGACCTGCCGGAATGCTACTAGAATTTAGTTTCCATTTGCGGCTAACTAGTTTGTATGTGTCGCTTACAATATGGACATCATCCACACCTTTGAGGTCAGCTAATGATCGAATGTCCAGATTGGGCATCCCTGCAATCACGAAGTATCTACTAGATTGACTGGTGACATCGACCAATTTGAGGCCAAGAGAATGGAGCTTTTTTTCGATGGCCTGGATCTCGTCAAAGCCGGCATCTTGCCGAAGGGTAATAATCATGGTCGTATTTTTCGAAAATCTAAAGTGGGGGTGCTGAGTAGTTTGGCCTGAACCAGGTTCTCGACTTTAACATCGAAAGGGGTGCTGGTCAGTTGGGGATAGCTTGCTCCTTAAGTGATTGCACAAAGGACCCGATATGATCCTGATAGTGCTGAGGGTGGCTATTTAATAGGTTAATAAATGCCGTACCCACAATCGCCCCAGCGGCATATTTAGTGGCTTGTTGGAAAAAGGTGGCGTCAGAGATGCCGAAACCAATAACATGCGGTGACCGGAGCTTAAAGCCATTAAGCCTTTCGAAATAAGCGGTTTGGGTATCTGTAATCGGGCCACTACCACCTGTGATGCTGGCACTTGAGACGGCATAAATAAAGCCTCTACTTAGGCTGTCGATGTACCTAATGCGCTCGTCAGACGTCTGAGGACAGATAAGGAAGATATTGGCTAGGCCTGCCTCCTCAAACAAGTTGGCAAAGTGCCTTTCGTAAACCTGTGGTGGTAGGTCGGGGATGATAAGGCCGTCAATACCAACTGCTTGGCACTGTCGCACGAATCGCTCTAGCCCATATTGGAAGACTGGATTATAGTAGCCCATCAACAATACTGGGATGTTAATTTTGGGCCTAAGGTCAGCCAGCTGTGCAAATAGCAGTTCCATGGTCATCCCGTTCCGGAGGGCTACCTCACTGCTGTGCTGTATCACTGGGCCATCGGCTATTGGGTCCGAATACGGCATACCGATCTCTAGCATATCAACCCCAGCAGCAGCTAATGCCTCCGCAATTGGTAGGGTATCACCTAGTGCAGGAAACCCAGCCGTGAAAAACACCGACAATAGTGGGTTCTGGCCACGCTGATTGATTCGGATGTTGATTCTGTTAGTTGCGGTCATGTTGGTTTTCGAGTTCAAGGGCCTACGAGTTGTCAGATGATGAACCAATGTCCTAGTTTGCACTTTGAGTGTATTGATCAAGGTACTTGGTGTAGGTCATTAAGTCCTTATCCCCTCGGCCTGACAGGCAGACGATAATGGTACTACCATGAGGTAAGTCAAGTGTTGGCAAAAGAGCCAAAGCATGGGCAGTTTCAAGTGCAGGGATGATCCCTTCTAGGCGGCTAAGTTCAAATCCGGCATCTAGGGCTTGCTGATCCGTAACGGGGATATACACAACCCTTTCTATTTCATGGAGGTAGGCATGCATAGGGCCTATCCCTGGGTAGTCCAACCCAGCCGAGATACTATAAGGTTCAATCACTTGGCCATCTGCCGTCTGGATAATTTTGGACATTGCGCCATGTAAGACACCATTTGTGCCTAGATTAAGGGTGGCCGCTGTATGACCTGTCTCAACCCCAAGACCAGCAGCTTCCGCTCCAAAGAGCATAACACGCTCATCAGATAGGTAGTGATAGAAGGCGCCAGCAGCATTGCTGCCACCACCTACGCATGCCAAGACTGCGTCAGGGTGTTCTAGTCCAAATTGCGCTATTAACTGGCGTTGACATTCGGAAGAGATGATTGATTGAAACCGAGCTACCATATCTGGGTAGGGGTGTGGACCTACTGCCGAGCCGATTATGTAGTGTGTATCAGCAGGGTGATTGATCCAGTGGCGCATTGCCTCATTGGTGGCATCCTTGAGGGTTTTGCTGCCACTTGTCGCTGGTACAACCTTGGCGCCCATCATTCGCATACGGTCAACATTGGGCTGCTGGCGTGCCATATCCACCTCACCCATATAGACGATACAGTCCATACCCATAAGGGCGCAGACGGTGGCAGTTGCTACTCCGTGTTGCCCAGCGCCCGTTTCGGCTACGATCTTGCGCTTGCCAAGTCGTTTGGCTAGCAAGATTTGTCCTACTGTATTGTTGACCTTATGGGCTCCAGTATGGCATAAATCTTCGCGTTTGAGCAAAACTTGGTAGCCGTGCCTGGCTGAGAGCCGTTTAGCTTCAAAAAGGGGGGTAGGCCGGCCTACAAAGTCCCGTAGCAATATCTCCAGTTCGGCCTCAAAGCTAGGTTCGGCCATGATGCTTAGATAGCATGCTTGCAGCTCAACGATGTTGGCATAGAGCATCTCTGGCACAAAGGCACCTCCGAAAGTACCATAATAACCTTCAGCATCAATCAAAGTGGATTCTGATAACGTGCTCATATATTGTTAGTTGACTCTATTAGTTTAGATCCAATGTCGGGCCGAACTTCCTTGATGAAATCTGCAATCAGTTTTGGATCTTTTTTGCCCGGTATGATCTCGAACTTGGAATTGACATCATATCCTATACACGCTGGATGGTAAAAGTCCTTTAGCGATTCAAGCGTCCGAAGCCCTATGCCCCCACTGAGCCAAAAGGGCGTTCTGCCCTCATACTCCTTTAATTTTTGCCAGTCATATTGCTTGCCATTGCCGCCATAGTTGTGGCCCGGTGCATCAAACACAAAGGCCGACACAAATTCCTGATAGGGCTTAAGAAGCTCAAAGTCAAAGTCATTCGTGATCCTGAAAGCTTTCCAGACATCCATGCCGAAGGTTTGGGACAAGATTTTGGCTTGCTCGGGTGGCTCGTCCCCATGGAGTTGAATATGTCCAAGGTTCCAGAGCAAAGCCATGCTTTTGATAACAGTGGTTTTGGCATTCACAAACACACCTACACGTTTAGCATTGGTCTTGATGTTGAAAGCCAAAGGCGAAGTGGCCTGCGCATTGCGGGGGCTCTTGTTGAAGAAGATAAACCCCATGTAGTCGATACCTAGTTGGTCGATTTCCAGGATGTTCCGGACCTCACGAGTACCGCAAACCTTAATGAGGGGGCGAGCAGGATTAGCTAAGTGAAAGGGAGAAAACATGAGCGAGCTTTGTGCTGGTTGGTAATAGGATAATGATGTTGTACTATAATTGAGCATACAACTTGGTGTATAGTCTAAACACTAGGTGGCGATGAGAGGCTTAAGTTGTTTGATGAACTTGGAACAGGCCTCGGCAGGGTCAGCTGTGGTCAGGAATCGCTCTCCGATCAAAAAACCTCGATAGCCAGTTTGATAAAGCAATGCCACTGTTTCTGGATCTTTTAAGCCGCTTTCACTGACCTTAACAACCTCAGTTGGCAAGGCTTTGTAAAGGTTATGGCTTGTCTGGACATCTAACCCAAAGCTAACCAAGTCACGGTTGTTGACCCCAACAAGTCCGATTTCTGGTGTCCAGTGGTCAAGCTCCTCCTTTCTGTGGACCTCAAGCAGAACGTCCAGCCCTAGGGATTTTGCTAAGCCTGCGAACGACTTGACCTCCTGCTTGGTCAAAATAGCAGCAATCAGCAAGATGGTATCAGCACCAATGGAGCGCGCCTCCAGGATCTGGTACTCGTCAATAATAAACTCCTTACGCAAAATAGGACAAAGATTGAACCGTCGGGCAGTGATTAGGTCTTGATTACCGCCGCCAAAAAACGGCTTATCTGTCAGGACAGACAAGGCAGAAGCACCTGCCTGCATATAGCCAATCGATACTTTTTCTACCGATAGATAAGGAATGATTGGGCCAAGGCTAGGAGACTCGCGTTTAATTTCGGCAATGATACCACACTTGTCAGGGCGTAAAAGGTAGTGCTGCATCGAGACCGTTGGGGCCGTAAAATGCAGACTTTTCTCGAGGAGTGCCGTGGGATATAGCGCCTTTGCTTCGTCAACCAATTGCCGCTTTCGGGTCGTGATTTTGGCCAGAATATTAGTCTGGATGTTTGTTGATGGGCTGGTCATTCTAGGTTCAGGTTAGGTTTAGCATTTTTGTTCGTCGGTAAATCAAGCATGACTGGACTAGGCCGTCATCAGAAGCTGTTGGAGACATTGGTAGGCACGGCCACTTTCGATGGAAATTGTGGCCAGATCGACCGCATCGAGCAAGGTTTCGGCCTTTCGAGATGTCAGAAGGGCCACTGCAGCGTTCGCAACCACCACTTTTTTGTCAGATGCAGGGGCCTCATTTTTTAGGATCTGAATCAGCCGTTTGGCGTTGTCTTTTGGGGTGCTTTCCGCAGCCAAAATGCTGGCATTTAGGGTCTCAAATGCAAAATCCGCGGGCGAGATCAAGGTTTCCTTTCCCCTCGATAAATATTTGGCAGGCCCTGTGAGCGAGATTTCGTCATAGCCGTCAAGCCCGTGTATAACACCAAAGTTCACGTCAGTTTTTTGCAGGAGGTAAGTGTAGAGCCGAGCCAGGTCCAGATTGAAAACACCAGATAGCTGATGTTTGGGCAAAACCGGATTGACCAATGGCCCCAACATATTAAAGAATGTTTTGGTCCCGAGCTCCTGCCGTACAGGGCCTGCATAACTCATTGCGGGGTGGAACAAAGGCGCATGCAAAAACGTGATATTGGCATTGTCAGCCTGCCGCTTGATGGTGTCAGCTTTGTTACTGAACCGGTAGCCTAATGCCTCCATTACCGTACTACTGCCGCAAGTGCTACTGACACCATAATTACCGTGTTTGGCTACTAATTGGCCAGCGCCAGCCACCACAAAGGCAGCAGTGGTGCTAATGTTGAACGTATCCTTGCCATCACCTCCAGTACCACAAACATCCATGGACTCTTGGTCCAGCTCAACCTTATGGCAGAGGTCCAACATAGCGGTACGGAAACCAGCCAGCTCGTTGGGTGTAATGGCTCGCATCAGATAGACGGTCATGAAGGCTGCCATCTGTGCTGCGTTGGCCTGGCCTGTGCCCAATAGCACCAGCATATCATGGGCTTCATGCTGTTCTAATGTCAGGCGTTGGAAAAGTTTTTCGAGGTATTGCTTGAACGTCATCGGTGCTAGTCGGCTAGAGTTTGAGCCATTGCTGGATAAGTTTGGGGCCTTGTTTGCACAGGTAGGACTCTGGATGGAATTGAACCCCCCAACACCTAAAATGCTTATGCCTAATGCCTAGGATCAGGTTGTCCTTGTCTCTTGCGGTCACAATCAGATCTGGACCTAGGCTGTCTTCACGCACAGACCAGCTATGGTAACGTGCTACCTGAAACTGCTGCGGGACGAGGTCGAAAAATGGACCTGCCATCGGCTGGACCAAGCAAGTGGAAGCCACACCATGTAAAGGCTCTTCGAGATTAAATAGCTGGCTACCAAATACTTCTGCAATTGCTTGATGCCCTAGGCAAACGCCCAAGATGCTAACAGTCGAGGCGCAATGCTTGATGATGGCCTCCATATTCCCAGCATCAGAGGGGAGGCTAGGCCCAGGCGAAAGTAGAATATGCGAAAATTTGGCGGCCTCTTCAGGGCCGATTTTGTCATTTCGGACAACAGTTGTGGCCATACCAAGGCGGCGCAAGAGATAGACTAGGTTATAGACAAAGCTGTCATAATTGTCTAGCACTAAGACATTAATTGGCTGAGTAGTTTCTTTGATACGATGATGCATAACAGGTATCATTATGGCAATGTGGAGGTGGTCATTAGGAGTAAAAGGAGGCAAATCTGGCTGGGTTACAGTTCCTGAGCCAAGGCCATGGCTCGTTTCAGTGCCCCTAGTTTATTCAGCACCTCCTCCATCTCGAGTTCAGGGACAGATTTAGCTACTACTCCCGCTCCCGCCCTATAATATAGTTTGTTATTGATGCTCAGGAAGGAGCGTATGATGATGGCATGGTTTAGGTTGCATTCCCAATCGATCAAGCCAATGGCACCTCCATAAAAGCCACGCCCTGATGCCTCTAGCGATTTGATGATCTTCATGGCCTCGTGTTTAGGAGCTCCTGATAAAGTGCCGGCAGGGAAGGTTGCTGCAGCAACCTCTAGCGGATGATGCCCTGGTAATAAATCCCCCGTGACCTTTGATACCAAGTGGATGACGTGTGAGTAGTACTGTATTTCTCTGAAGCGTTCTACAACAACGTTGTCACAAAATCGGCTAAGGTCATTGCGAGCTAGGTCCACCAGCATGACGTGTTCAGCATTTTCTTTAGGGTCAGCCAAGAGACGTTTGGCTTCTTCTTGGTCAGCTAGATCATCGGCTGTCCGCTTAAAAGTGCCTGCTATCGGGTGAATTTCAGTCTTTCTGCCCTTGACTAAGAGTTGGGCTTCGGGGCTGCTGCCGAATATCTTATAGTTGCCGTAGTCAAAGAAGAAAAGGTAGGGTGATGGGTTGACCGACCTAAGTCCTCTATAAACATTAAATTCATCCCCTTCGAAGGCTTGGCTGAATGTTCGGCTCACAACCAGTTGAAAAACATCGCCTAGGTAACAGTGCCTAATTCCGCGACGGATGTTTTCTAGATAGGCCTCGTTGGTCTGGTCTGCCACCTCAGGTCCTGTTGTCGAAAATTTGAACCTTGCATTGACCTGCGACTGAGCCAATAGCTGGGTAAGGACTGGTAGCCCATCATGATTGGATGCACCGACCTCGGGGCGATGTTGAATGAGGTACAGCTCGTTATGGAAGTGGCGAAAGACAATCACATACTTAAAAACTTGGTAATGGACTTGTGGCAACTGCTCTACTTTAGTTTCGCCATAACCATATTGGGATGTTAGATTGATGTCCTCGACCAGCTCGGCTGCTTCATAGTTCCAATGGCCGAAAAAACCACCAGTAGCAAAGGGTAGCTTCAGCTCCGTGGGTACAAACTGCTCAACAAACTGCGCGAGAGTTGCTGGTAGGTCAGGGTTGGATATCGTTCTACTTTCGACTTTGCCGTCAGGGTACTGCATTATGCAAAGGCCCTTGGTGACTGCCAAGCTACCAATAGGCTCGAACGCTAGATAGCTAAGGCTATTTTCTTGCCCATGATAGTCACTGCTTTCTAGCATTACACAGCCCTGAAACCGATCGCGCAAGGTGAGGTAAAGGTTGACGGGTGTAAACTGATCTGCAAGTTGGAACTTGTAGGTGGAGTGCAGTTGATAGGCCATAGCTTAGAAGGCTTGGAGGTTACTGTAGGGGCAGAAACAAAAAAAGCGTCAACCAATTGATGGCTGACGCTTTGTGTGAGGTCGGTCGGTAACGAGTCGTTACGCCATAGCTGCGCTGGCCATCAGAGATTCTGAAGACTGCCACCACCATGCTTGTGCGATTGACTTGTTCATGTATTGTGCCTTAAGCATGTGCAATAAGGATGGTTGTCTTGAGATTGCCAAATCTTTGCCGATAAAAATTTTCAGAGTCCCCATATTGAGCCAAACTTGATCAAGGATCCTTGAAAACTGGCCTCGGACTTGTGACCAAATTCGTATAAATCGGATTTTACTCTTTGTCTGAGAAGACTTTTAGGTAGTGCTCACCCAATCGCTTCAAGAAGGGCATTCCTACACGTTGGGTGGTATATTTACCATCACCTACAATGCCATCTTCATCACAATAAATGAGGACTGAAATTACATGATCACCGATCAAGGCAACATCTGACAACCAGCCATGGGACTGCCCTACGATATTTACAATCCTGAGTGTATCTGGGTTTATAACTTGAGCTTGGGTTCCAAATACTAGGTACTTTTTGTAGCTATCATGGTAGGTGCGTAGGTCCTCTTCATATCCCATCTGGCCTTCACGAGGCAATAGTCCGAGCCATTTGACCAAGGAGTCTTGTTGAGCGACAGTTACGCCAGGGACGTTCCGCATCACCAATTGGCAAAATAGCTTATGGACATCCTCTAAGGGTAGGTTGTTATGTCGGCTGAAATCCATCGGAGTTGCATTAAATCTGCCATGGTCATGATGACCCCTGCCAAATGATCTTGCCTCTGGGTCAGGGTTACTTAGTGGGGTAGGGTTGTGGGCCGCAGGCTGGGAGTAGGCTATGCGTAACTTGTTGTTGCGTAGGGTATATAGCTTGATCGCATTCGTATGCCGATTCTGGTCATAATTGCATGGGGCAAAACGCTGGATGATGCGTGCTTTAGGTAGCCCCCACTTTACCAATTGCTGATTCAAGAATGCCTGTCCACAAAACTCATAAAGCCGACTATAGGCATTGTTGTCACTGACCAGACAAATTTGCTTCATGTAGTCTACCAGCAAGGGTGGGCGGTAGTTAGGCCTGCCCTTGATCTTGGCTGGCACTGAGGTCTGGCAAGGAGCAGATGCAGCATGGGTGATGCGGTATTTATCCCACTCCTTGAGCCCTAATCGGTTGATCTTGACGAATGTAGCAAGCATGGTTGGTAGCTTGACCAAACTAGCAGGATAGAAGTAAGCAGGCTTGTCAGTAACAGGGTAGCGATAGCTAATGTATCTGCTAGGAGGAGTCGCTAATTTTTTACCCTTTTGATCACTCCCAGAAAGGGTTGGTGATACGATTAGCTGTACTTGGTACTGGGGATCCAGTATAATTTGCGTAAGCATCGTATCTTGCCTGATTAGGGCTGGTAAGGCATCTAGGTTACGAGTATTTTGGCTTCTGGTTTCGCTTTGGCCATAGGTAAACGTTCCTGCCCAGCCTAATAATGCCCAAAGTAGAAATAGGCATACGACTCTCGCCAGACTTACTTGCCAAAAGGACATAGGAACCAATGCCATTGGGATCGGAAATTTGTGTTAGCACCGCACTAAAAGCCCATTGTCTTGGATTTACCAATACCCACTAAGCTAAATGACCATCGATTTGATGAGACTTCAATGGTAAGGAAGTATACAGCCTGTATAACTCTGCATAGACCAAATGCGTCGGAAGCCCCATCACCGTGTAGTACGACCCCTTGATCTCCGTGATTCCAACTAAGCTAATCCAGTCCTGGATGCCATAGGCCCCCGCTTTGTCAAACGGTTTGCTGATGTTGATGTAGTGGTTCAGGACCTCGTCTGACATGTCCGCAAAAGTTACGTAGGCGACGGCAGTAGCATTGATCACTTGGTCCTGATACCTGATGCAAATACCAGTATAGGTCTGGTGTGTTTTGCCAACCAATAAACGCAGCATCTCAAGCGCTTGGTGGTGGGTTTCGGCCTTATTGAGCACTTTGTTACCTACACATACTACAGTGTCAGCAGTCAAGATGATACTTTGTTGCGCTTCTTCCTTAAATGCTGCAGCTTTTTTGTTGGCCAGATAGGCTGCAATCTCAGCAATAGGGAGGTCAGCAGGCCAATCCTCATTGGTGTTTTTGGTCAGGACACTGAACTGTATGCCCGTTTCAGTCAGGAGCTGTTTCCTTCGTGGGGATCCACTGCCGAGGATTAGAGGTACAGTTTGCATGGCAGGTGTTAGCAGCATAATCGGCAGGGTGGGTTGAAATGGGCGATGCCAAAAGGCATCAGCGGATAGATGACCCAAATAACGGATAAACTAGGCAAACAAAGATGTTTGCAGGCTTTTTGCAGATTGGTTTGGCAGGGCCGTTTCTGTGCCTATTTTTGTGCCGCCTGTCAGATACCCTGGTTTCATTTCACCTAACAACCAACCCTTACTACTGACTGGCTAAAAATAGCAGCTTATATGAGCGTTCTGGTTAACAAAAACTCACGAGTAATCGTCCAAGGTTTTACTGGTTCTGAAGGCACTTTCCATGCCACCCAGATGATCGAGTATGGTACAAACGTCGTCGGTGGGGTTACCCCTGGCAAAGGTGGTACCCAACATCTGGATAGGCCTGTGTTCAACACTGTGGCCGATGCCGTCTCGACAACCGGTGCCGACGTGAGCATCATCTTTGTGCCCCATGCTTTCGCCGCTGACGCCATTATGGAAGCTGCTGACGCTTGTATCAAAGTCGTGATCTGTATCACCGAGGGCATCCCTATCAAGGATATGATCGCTGCACGCGAATATCTCCGTGGAAAAGCTGTCACCCTCATTGGGCCTAACTGCCCGGGTGTTATCACCCCAGGTGAGGCCAAAGTTGGCATCATGCCTGGCTTTATCCACCGCAAAGGCACCATTGGTATTGTCTCTCGCTCTGGTACCTTGACCTATGAAGCTGTAGATCAAATCACAAAAGCTGGCCTTGGCCAAAGTACCTGTATTGGCATCGGTGGTGACCCAATCATCGGCACAACGACCCGCGAGGCAGTTGAACTTTTGATGAACGATCCAGAAACCGAAGGTATCATCATGATCGGAGAGATCGGTGGTGGTATGGAAGCTGAAGCTGCCTACTGGATCAAGGAGCACGGTACTAAGCCAGTTGTTGGCTTCATCGCTGGCCAAACAGCCCCTCCAGGACGTCGCATGGGCCACGCTGGTGCTATTGTCGGTGGTGCTGAAGATACCGCTGCTGCCAAAATGAAAATCATGCGTGAGTGCGGCCTTCACGTTGTGGACTCTCCAGCCGTAATTGGCGAGACCATGGTTAAAGCCCTGAAGAAATAATCTTGTTTGCTTACTGAGCGACAAACACTGCCCTCTGAGCCACATCTCAGGGGGCATTTTTGTGGCTTAAGGTCCAGATCACGATTGTCCACAGGTCTTTAGGTGCCATTTTTTGTCCCATCGTACCTCAAATTACCCATCTTGTATTTATTTTGTCTAGCTCC
>CANHWS010000021.1 GCA_947464365.1 Cytophagaceae bacterium
GATGGCCTCGTCGAGCTCCAATCCGTTGACATTAACTAGGTCAGCAGCCGTGCTTGGGTTCGGATAGATGGTCAGAGGTGCTTTGGTGCTGCCAACAGCCGTAACAGCTGCTAATGGCGAGTAGCTAGCGGTACCATCCAGATCCACTTGTTTGATCCTGTAATAGATCGCAGAGGTTGGGGCGCTGCCATCCAGGAACTCGTACCGAGAAAGCTGAGTGGTATTGCCTGCAGCCTGCACACTACCGATCGTGACGAAGGTCATATTGTCCTCGCTGCGCTCTACCACGAAGTGGCTATTGTTTTTCTCCGTAGCAGTAGCCCAGACAACGTTGACTTTGCCGTCTTGTTGGCGACCAGCAGCTTGGCTATAGCCTGGTTTGCGGTTGGCACCAACTGATGCCCAAGTCACTGGCAGAGGCGAGTCGCCATAGCCAACGGTGTAATCAGTGAAGTGATCAGAAAAACAACCTGTCTGGCGCATCCCGTTTCCAAGGTCAGCATTTTGCCAACGGGCATTTGGGCCTGCAGAGCGGACACGGGTCCACTGTGTTTCAGCAGCAGCTTTGCGATAAACAACCATCTTGTTGAGGTTGCAGCTAGCGCCACAACTATTATCGTCGTTGGACACCCAGCTGAACTTGATGTTGACAAAACCTGGGAGGGCTCCAACTGCGCTAAATGACCATCTACGCATGATGCTGTTGTTATCCTCAAAACCTGTATTTCCGTTGCTGATATGGCCAGCACGACCCGAGCGACGGATCACTTGCAGCGAGCCACCGATCGAATTCATGACAGCAGCCTCGGCAGCGTCAACTCCCTCGATGGTGACACCCACACCCGAAAAGTTATTGGACTGGTTTGCTTGGATCACATCCTGAGCGGCTAGCGCACCGACAACATAGCGACCAGGGGCCTCACCGCTTAGGGTAGCAGTTGGTGCTAGGGTCAGTAGTTTGGTTTCGTCTAGGGGAGTATGGATAGTTGTGGCAGCTGGGCTTGAGGTAAAATTCAAGGAGGTGTTCACGACCATTCCTTGGTTGGACATTATTACACCATCTGGGTGTGTATTGCTGATCCGGAGGGTACCGACAGTCGGGGTGGCGTCGACGAAGAGGTCAGTTGGTAGGCTTTGGCTTGTAGTGCCGTTCAGAACCAAGGTAGAGGTTGTACTGGTTTCTAGTTTACCACCACCAGTCCTGTCAATTGCGCCACCCAAAGTCAGGGCTGCATTATCAACACGAAGGGTGCCGCTGGTTAGTACCAAATCACCTTTAACAGCACGGCTGACACCACCTAGGCTGACAACATTACCAACTCCTGCTGCTATCGAGAGTTTGCGTAAGGCACCACTTGCCACCGACGGTAGAGGCGTGGTAGATAGGTTGATCGGCGTTTTGATCTCAAAGTCAATGCTATTGACAGCTGCGTAGTCAGGCGAATTCGATGTTGTACCACCTTCCATCAAGACTTTGCTGTTGGCCGCATCAAAACTAATGTTATGTGTTGCGTTGTTAAGGGTACCGGCAATCAACCTTAAGGAGCTATTGACGCTACCAACAATGCCGATTGGGGCACCCAGCGCATAATTTTGGCCAGTTTTATTATAGATTAGCTCGTCGAGGTTGTTGTTGGCTGGGTCAAACGTTAAGGCACCAATCACGTTGGCACTACCGATGAGCTCGAGGGCAGACGTAGAAGGGACACCATTTGCATCACCACGAAGGATGGGGTTAGCAATAGCACGATAAACGCCAGCCAAAGTCAGCTTTTTGGTATTGATCGCTAAGTAGCCACCTGAGGCAGAGAAATTGAGCAAGATCGAGTCCCGAACTGTAACTGGGCGACCAAGGCTGATATTGCTATTGGCGACGGCATCGCCTGCCTGAAAGACACCGAAGGTTGTTTGGCCAGCACTAACACCTGTAATGGTAGCCGATTGGCCCAAGACACCCATTCTGATCACTTGGTTAGTAGCAGGCAAAAAGTCATTGGCACTGGTGTGGGCAAACTCACGCGCAACCGAAAAGTTGCTATTCAAGGCCAATGTTGGTGGTGTAGCACCAGTGGTATTGACTTCCAATTTCCCAAAAACAATATTGGCAGGGTCATATTCATAGTTCCGGACCGGAGTGTCGCTGCCATGTAAAACAACTGTCAGGAAGTTGGCACCACTGCTAAAGTTTAGCTGGCCACCAGATGTTTCGAGGTAGGCTGTATTGGCTACTAGTTCACTACCAACACGGATGACTCCTGTCGTGCCTGTAGGTACAACTGGTGCTGGGCCTGGGCCAAACAAGGCACGGTTCAGGACCACAATCTCAGAGGCTGGTAATGTACGAGTGCCGATCCCGTCAATGGTGAAGTTGTTGAAAACCATATCACCATTGCCTGCAGCACTCACGATGGTTTGGTTACCTACGCCTTCGCTACCTGTGCGGTCCATCATGAAGTTGCGACCTTGCATATCGATCGAGATGCCAGCCAAACCAGTGCTGTTGTTGGTGATGGTCGTACCGTTGAACGTGACATTAAGGTCCGAATTTAGCCTTGCACCGCTGTTGACGACTACAGTGCCCGACCAAGTGATGAATCCGCCTGCGCCTTGATAGTTAAATGAATTTGCTGGGCTTGGTGCATGTGCGATGGTATGGGCACCATTAAACTCGACAGTATCAGTGGCGAGGAAAGGACCATCCAAAGTCGTTGGAATGATAAAACGCGCATTGCCGGTCAGGACTTGCACTTTGGCCAAAGGCATAGAGGTCAACGTACCACGGATGTCACAGGTCCAGCTATTGGTCGGCTGCACAATGCGGAACAAACTGCCAACAGCTGACTGGTTGAACGAGTTGGCATTGTTGCTGATCACGACAGAACTAGCATCACGACCGGCAAAGTTGACCGTCCGACCATTAAAGATAAAGCCAGTGTTGCTGGTGTTTTCGACACCAAAAGCGCAATCCCCTGCGTTGTTGTTGCTACCGCCACTATTGCCGGTCACGGTAATGTCACGCTCGAGCGTATAAACAGTATTTGATGACCGAATCCGAAGATTACCGAAGGTGGTCACACCAGTGCTGCTGCCTGTGATCAAGAATCCACCACCAGGGTTCGCAGTTATCGTATTGTTAGTGCTCTGGGTAAAGTTGTTGTTACTGATATGCCTAAAGTCTCCTTGATGTGTAAAGCTAATCGACAATGTAGATGCCAACGGAGTTGCGCCTGTGGTCCTGATCCAGATATGGCCAGTAGTGAAAGCCCCATTACCAGTCATGAAGTTGCCACTAGAGCGCACTACGAGATGCATACGCTTGCCATTATTAAGTGTGACTGTGCCTGCAGCGTTGTTAATGTTGGCAGTATTGGCGACGGTCCTGCTGCCCAAGACGAGGCTATCACACGCTGTCGCCGTGGCCCTAACCGTAATAGAATTGAGGGTAATAAGGCTAGTCAGCACTTGGGTAGCGGCAGCGTTAGGAGCATTAGTGAAACTCTTGTTGCCACCATTGGTGACCTCAAGGCGATCATACACTGCGGAGACCATATTTTGATCGCCTGACCTAAAGTAACGCACCGTGCTGCCTGCAGCTGAGAAGTCAAAGTTGGTAAGGTCATTAAGATCAGCACCAGACATGCCATTTACCGTCACACTCAAAATGCTAAGAATGCCATTGGCTCCCATCCTGAACTGGCCAGTGGTATTGCCGGTGATGTTGCCGATGGCACCATTTATGGTTAGGCCAGAGCCAACCCCACTGGTCATAACGTTCACGATACTGCCGTTCAGCAAGTTGATATTGGTCAGTGTAGCACTACCGGTGCCAAAAATATTGCTACTAGTGCCCCTGAAATTGACCGTACCTGCTAGAGATAATCCATCCTGATCGAGGTAAAGGTTTTTGAGGATGTTGAGCTCTTGCGTACCTGTTGAGACTGTGCCTGCAAAAATAAGATCACCACCAATCGTGATCGTACCTGTTGCGTTGTTGTCAGTAAACGATCCTTCAATCAGGAAATCATTGGCTGTTGTTATATTGTTAGTGCTCGCCGTCAAAGATCCACCAGCCACAATCGAGATTTGATCCATGGATATAGTGGCGGGATCTAAGGTCACGTTAGAGGCAATAATCACTTTTGAACTCGCAGCAGGGACAGACCCGTCCTGCCAAGTACCTGGAGTACTCCAAGGACCATCGACAGTGGCAATCTCAAACCCCGTTAGGTCAAAGCTACCCGCAGCACCAGACTTTCCGGCAGACCATGTACCCGCAAATTGGGTTGTGTTGGTAGGGATATTGAGCTGGTTGGCACTGTAGGTAGCGCTGTTTGGGTTGACAACCCAACTTGTGCCGGTGTGGGTCGCGACATAACCCACGGCATTGGTACTGACAGTTGCTTCGCCAGCCACGTTATTCATGCGCCCAGCCCAGTTGGTGACCGTCAGACCGCCACCAGAGCCTAAAGTCCAGTATCGTGCTAGGGCATCAGTCTTCTGAAGAGTCAGATGGCGGTGGGCAGTTGTCCGCAAGCTAATGAAACCAGTGCCGACCCTATTCATGGTCGTGATCTGGATAGGTGCGTAAGATGCGCCGCTACCAATTGGGTAAGTGGTTACAAAGTCGGCGTTGGCATTACCTTCTTTAATGAAGCTACCAAGACCATTGGTCACAATATGTGCAGTTGCAGACCCACCACTAAAGGCCGCTCCATCTGCCGAAGTCAGGTTAAATGCGTTGAGGGCGATGAAGCCAGACGAAAGTGTCAGGGTGCCATAATAGGTTTTGGCCGTATTGAGGTTGAGGTAGTTGTTTGTGCCTACCGCTACCGAAACGCCATTTATTGCATTTAGGGCCGAGGTCCATTCGGGGCCGACAGTTATACTCCGGAGTGTACTTAGTGTTGTGTATGATAGGCTATAACGGCTAACGCCGGGGTTATCAAGTACAAAATCAGGACCAGTGTAGGCACCACGTTCAGCCCGCTCCACCGTACTCCCGTTACCCATCACCACAGTGCCAGTACCACAAGTCAAGGTGCCATTTAGTAACCTGATCCGGCCCGTGACCGTAATATTTGAATTGGCAGGGGCGGTGGTTTTAGTAGCGGTATTATTACCGCTAATCTCTAGGTTGAAATAGGTCTTGTTGCCTATCACTTCTTGGTTGGCATTTTCGTACCGTACTGAGCCACTACCAGGAACTAGGGTACCGATTGCATTGGTAGCACCATAAAGCTGCATGATATGTGCCCGAGCTCCGCCAGACATATCGATGGTACCTGTGCCCGAAAGCACACCATTGACTCGGAGGGTTTGTGCATTCGCCGCGTTAAAAAGCACTGCACCCGTGGTGTTGACCACTAAGTTGCCAGAGATTGTGACGTTACGGGCAAGAGTTAGGTTATAACCAACAGGTGTATTGTTGATGGTAACATGGCAAATATTGGCACCATTGGATAGGTTGACCGTGCCTAAACCTTGGATAGCTGCATTTGCAAGGCCACCAGCCATACCCATATTGAGCGTTGTAGTGCCTACGTGCTGGATTATAGTGCCATTAACATCTACATTGATGTTGCCACCAACATTGAGGTTGGTCACGCCGCCAGTTGTGCCATAGCGCAGGCTAAGGATAGACCTAGTGCTGCTAGTGCCGACATTGATATTGCCAACAACGTTCCAGGTAACGTTACTATTGGTGCTGTTAAGACCAAAATAGTTAGCTGTGCGGCTACCTGTGTTCCGGATCTCAAGATCATTGAGGATGTTGATTGCCGTTGGGGAGGAATTCTGAACAGCAAAAGTTGTTTTGTTGTTAGGACAGTCAATAAATAGGGTGCCAAGTGTTATGGTACCCAAGTTAAAAAGGCCAGTTGGTGCCGTGTTGACAATGCCTGTAATCCTGAAGGTACTACCTGCTGCAAATGTGCAAAGCGTGCCGTAGGTCAGGACACCTCCGTCGCGGTTATGGTCATAGACCGACCCGCTATTAAATGACCAGATGCCGATCATCAAGTTTGTGGATCCTGTCGGAGTCATCGAGCCAGCGTCATCAGTCCCGACCAACAAGGTGCCTGAGATAGACGCCGTGGTTGTATTAGAGACCAACCGAAACTGTAAGTCAGTATCGTTGTTACCGAAGTTGCGGCCTCTGATGCTTAGGCTACTACCTGCTGGGATCTGGAGGTCGGTGGCTGAAGCTTGGTCATTAACAGTAAAAATACGACTCGCAGTTGAGTCTGACTGTAGGGTAACATTGGCATTGTTGACCAGATATAGTCCCCAAACGTTGATATTAGCCTTGATGTTCACCGTTGTGGTGCTGCCATCAAACCGAGCAATTTCGTTGGTTGCATCTGGGACACCAACTGGAGACCAGTTGTTGGCTTGGGTCCAGAGACCTGTGCCGCCCCCGACCCAAGTATAGGTCGTTTGTGCACTGAGGCTTGACAAGAAACCTACGGTTAGGACCAGGATCACACTCAGGATGAGCGACTTTGATGATGGAGCACACAGGATACGAGCGCTGCGCCAAGCTAATGGAGTAGAGTACTTTTTCATAGTCAGTTATTCAGGTACTTAATGCATTACAAATGTGGAGCCTAGTTTCTGATTGGCTGCCGCAATTGCTTTGCTTAACTTTTGCAGCTAAGTATTTGTCAAAAAATGAAGCCAGCGCATTCCAACTGCTCGATTTGATACCAAACCATACGAAAAATCCGGGTCGTCTATTGGCTTCTGATGGACCATAAAAACGACCGAAAAAGGGGGCCCTAGATGATGGCAGACTAAAAAAACCACTACTTCGCCTACCAAAGCAGCTCGGTTGAATGCCCTTTTGGCCCAATCCAGTCAGTCATCTCTACCATGTAAGTTTCAGGTGCCGATATGCTGTTTTGCAATTGAAAGCGAACTTAGAATTGACCCTTGGCCCAGCTAGCCGCTGACTTCAAGAAAAAAACAGGGTGGATCCCGACAAAAAAAGGGATGTCAGTAACCTAATAATGCACGCCTACAGGCCTAGTCACACTAGCCGAGCAAAGCCTTAACATGAGCAACCGGGTGTCTATTTAGGTCTGAAAGCAAAACCCTTATCTTACTTTGGAGCCTGAAAGTAGGACAACGAAACCCCTTATCGTGCATTCATCAGCACTTTGGCGATCTCCCACATGGCGACACCTGCCGCAACGCTGACATTAAGCGAGTGCTTATGGCCCAGTTGTGGGATCTCTAGGCAGGCATCACAGGCATCCACCACTTGCTGTTGCACACCCTCAACCTCATTGCCTAGGACGAGCGCAACCGGTTGGCCCAATGGCAGCACTAGGTCCTGAAGCATGATGGAGCCCTCGGCTTGCTCAAGCGCGAGGCAATAATATCCAGCCTGCTTCAGATCCTGAACAGCGGTCACTGTATCTGCGTAATGCACCCAACTAACGGTTTCCTCGCTTCCAAGCGCCGTTTTCTGAATCTCACGATGCGGGGGCGTGCCAGTGATCCCACAGAGGAGTAATTTAAGGCAACCAAAAGCATCTGCCGTCCGGAAAAGAGACCCGACGTTGTGCATACTCCTGATGTTATCAAGCACCACAACATAAGGCAACTTAGGGGACTGGGCAGCCTCTGCAGCCGATGGGCGACAGAGGTCCGCCATGGTAAGTTTACGCATCTTGATATGGTTTGCCGGCTTGGTCTGGACCAGAATTGTGGTTGGGAACCCTGCCAAATATGCTTTGCAGTTGGGATAAATCTTATTGGAGGAAGGCTGAAATAAAGCCCTCGCCACTAAAGTGCCAACATTATTTTGCTTTAGAAGTCACGATAATGTCTTAGGCAAAATGGTAGCCAGCACAATTTTAGGACAATTGTGCCCAGCCAGCACCGAAAGACTGGCAAAAACAGTATTGACTACTTAAATTAAGGTCATGCAGGCACCCGAACTCAAAAAGCTAAACAAACTCTTGGTCGCAAACCGCGGCGAGATTGCTATCCGCATATTTAGGGCGGCGGCCGAGTTACGTATCAAAACCGTAGCGATCTACACATACGAAGATCGGTATTGCCTCCATCGGTACAAGGCTGACGAAGCCTACCAGATCGGCAGTAATGAGGATCCGCTCAAGCCCTATCTGGATATAGAGGCAGTGATCACGGTGGCAAAAGCCAACCAAGTCGATGCCATCCACCCTGGCTATGGATTCCTGAGCGAAAACGTCCTGCTGGCACGCCGTTGCCAAGAAGAAGGCATCATATTCATCGGCCCTGACCCAGGTGCTATGGAGGCCTTAGGGGATAAGATTGCAGCCAAAAACGTCGCCCGCTCGGCTGGGGTGCCCGTCATCGAGGATGCCCAAGTCAATGTATTGGAGCCCGCTTTGGCACTTAGTGCTGCCGAAAAGATTGGCTACCCAATCATCATCAAGGCGGCAGCTGGCGGAGGTGGGCGGGGGATGCGTGTTGTACGGAATGCCGACCAACTACTGAGTGCTCTCACCGAGGCAGGCAACGAAGCGAGCAAAGCTTTTGGCGATGCCACGGTGTTCCTTGAGCGTTTCCTCGAGAACCCAAAACACATCGAGGTCCAGATCATGGGCGATCTGTATGGCAACCTCATCCACTTGTTCGAGCGGGATTGTTCGGTCCAGCGCAGGTTCCAGAAGGTAGTTGAGGTGGCACCGGCCCCGAATATGCACCAAGATCTAAAGCAGCAACTATATAGGTATGCCCTAGCCATTGCACGCAAAGTCAACTATAGTTGTGTCGGCACGGTCGAGTTTTTGGTGCAGGCCGATCAGATATACTTCATCGAGGTCAACCCACGCATCCAGGTCGAGCACACAATCACGGAGGAAATCACGGGCATCGATATTGTCCGGAATCAAATCCTGATCTCCCAAGGTTACCCCTTGCATGACCGCCGCATCGGCCTCGCTGACCAAGCCGCCGTGACGATGAATGGCTTTGCGATCCAGTGCCGCATCACGACCGAAGACCCCGAAAATGGCTTCAAACCTGACTTCGGGACCATCATTGCCTACCGTAACGCTGCTGGTTTTGGCATCCGGCTAGACGAAGGCAACGCGTATGCTGGTGCCAGAATTTCGCCATTTTTTGACAGCATGTTAGTCAAGGTTAGTGCGCGTGGACGGAGCCTAAAAGGTGCCTGCCAGCGTATCCATCGTGCACTGCGTGAGTTCAGGATCAGGGGAGTTAAGACCAATATCGGGTTCCTGGAGAATGTGATCGTCAACAGCACCTTCCAGAATGGCGAGTGTACCGTTCGGTTCATTGACGACAATCCGGACCTATTCCGCATCATCCGCAAACGGGACACGGGCACTAAGCTATTGCGCTATGTGGCCGATGTTAGCATCAATGGCCACCCGGACATTCCGCACCCTGACCCAACCCGTCACCAACATTTTCGGACTCCTAAATTACCAGCGGTCCCACCGCTTTCACCACATCCTGATGGCACCAAACAACTGCTGACCACATTAGGCCCAGCTGGATTTGCAGGCTGGATCAAGGACCAAAAGCAGATCCTGTTCACTGACACGACCTTGCGGGATGCACACCAGAGCTTGCTTGCTACTAGGATGCGTACCGTGGATATGGTGGGGTTTGCCCAAAGCTATTCATACCATCATCCGCAGCTATTTAGCCTCGAGATGTGGGGCGGGGCCACGTTTGACGTCGCGATGCGGTTCTTGCACGAGTGCCCATGGGACAGGCTGCGCCAAATCCGGGAAGCAGCACCTAACACCTTGTTGCAAATGCTGTTACGCGGATCAAATGCGGTAGGGTACAGCAACTATCCCGACAACCTCATTGAGCGGTTTGTCGAGCAATCGGCAAGTAGTGGCATTGATGTGTTCCGCATTTTTGACTCGCTCAACTGGGTTGAGGGCATTAAGGTGAGCCTAAAGGCAGTGACAGAGCGTACTAATAGCCTAGCTGAAGCCTCAATTTGCTACACAGGGGATCTGCAAGACCCCAAACGGATCAAATACAACCTGCAGTACTACATCGATCTGGCCAAAGAACTGGAGGGTCTTGGGGCACATATCCTCTGCATCAAGGATATGGCAGGTTTGCTCAAGCCATACGCCGCTGCCGAGCTAGTGAGTGCCCTCAAGCAGGAGATCCAGATACCAATCCACCTACATACCCACGACACCAGTAGTATCCAGGCCGCTACTTACCTCAAGGCCATCGAGGCTGGGGTCGATATTGTGGATGTTGCCCTAGCGGGACTCAGTGGCCTGACTAGCCAACCCAACTTCAACAGCTTGGTGGCTGGCCTACAGGGGCAACCTCGCCTTGGCGACCATAACCTCCATAGCCTCAACCGCTTCAGTAACTATTGGGAGGATGTCCGCGAATGGTACTACCCGTTCGAGAGTGACTTGAAGGCAGGCACAGCGGAGGTCTATACAAACGAAATCCCCGGTGGGCAGTATAGCAACCTGAGGCCACAGGCACGGTCATTGGGGCTGGAAAACCAATTCGAGACCATCAAGCAGAACTATGCTGTGGCTAATGCCTTGTTTGGCGACATCGTGAAGGTAACGCCGAGCAGCAAAATCGTTGGTGACTTTGCCTTGTTCTTGACCACCAACCAACTAAGCGCCTCGGAGGTCATGACCAAGGGTGCTAGCCTGTCGTTCCCAGAGTCTGTGAAAGGTTTTTTTAGAGGCGAAATCGGTCAGCCAACAGGTGGATTCCCGCCAGAGCTTCAGGCCATTGTCCTGAAAGGAGAAACACCGATGACCGATAGACCCAACACCTATCTACAACCACTGGACCTAGACGCAGATATGCGGCTTTTTGGCCAGACTTTCCCAGATAAGGCCACACCGACGGACTACCTGTCGTACAAGATGTACCCCAAGGTGTTTGAAGAATACTATGCCTTCTGGCAACAGTATGGTGACGTTTGGCACCTTCCGACTACTGCCTTCTTCTTCGGGATGCAAGATGGGGAGGAAGCCTTGGTCAACATCGGGCAGGGCAAATCCATCATCATACGGAAACTGGCCACCGACTCCAACGCCGATGCCGAAGGTATCCGTGGTGTCAGCTTTGAGCTCAATGGGCAAAACAGGCAACTGCGCGTCCGTGACCTGAGAGCCCAAGTAAGCAAGGCTAGTAACCGCAAAACAAGTCTTCCTAGCCATATCGGAAGCCCGATGCAAGGCAAACTCGCACAGGTTTTGGTCCAGGATGGGCAAGCAGTGAGTCAGAACCAAGCCTTATTCGTGATCGAGGCCATGAAGATGGAAACCACCATTGTGGCACCTGTTGCTGGCAAGATCAAATCCGTGGCACTGCTGGCCGGCACTCTGGTAGAGCAGGACGACCTTGTGATCGAACTGCTGAGCTAATCCTGAGCCGAAGTAGCCTGTATCTCCTTTGGCCAAAGATGGCAAACCTCCATAAGGAAGGTCTGATGCGCTATACCAACCGGAAATTACTGAGCTAAGGAAGCCCTAACCCCATATCTCAGATCCTATTCAACACCAAAAGTCCCGACCTGCAATGTGCAAGTCGGGACTTTGATTTTCGAAGCGAATCTTACTGGTTTAATTCGTTTGGTTTACACTGAGGCATTATTTCACGACCAAGGCCTTGCGCACCGAGGTGCCCACGACATGGACCATATAGGTGCCTGTGCTGACGCCAGACAGGTCAAGCTCAGCTCCGTTGTTATCGTCGGTATTGATGTTGTAGGTCCTGACAGATTGACCAAGGGTATTAACCAAAACCACAGTGGCATTGGCGATTGGCGTATTGAGCTGGAGACGAACATGGCCAGTGGCAGGATTCGGCACTAGTTTAAGGTCACCAGCTTTAATACCGTCAGCAAGGCCGACTACCAACAATGGTGCAGAAGTTGTGGCACAAGTACCGAGCGTAACCGTAGCTACATACACACCAGCAACTCCAGCCACGATAAACGGGGTTGTAATGTTAGCCTGCACCTGTCCGTTGATACTCCATTGATACCTCACCCCTTGCGTAGTGCCTATGGCAAAAACGGTATCATTGCGATGGACAATAGTGACAGGTGAAGTAGGCAATATTGTTACGACCCTAGGCGAAGACGCCGCACTCGTACAATTTCCAACAACAGTACGAAGGGTATAACTACCAGAAGCGGTAACCTTGATAGAGCTTGTATTGGCCCCTGTAGACCAAATATAACCCGACACAAGTGGCGAATTAGCACTGAGAATAAGGGTGTCTCCTTGGCAACGCACAAGTGAACCGTTAGCAACGATGCTCGGCACGGCAACTGGCGGATTGACAGTTACAACAGTAGGCGCAGAAACAGCACTAGTGCAGGTACCAATAATCGTCCGGAGGGTGTAACTCCCAGCCGTGCCAACTGTGATGGAGCTGGTGGTAGCACCATTTGACCAGATATAACGTGAAACACCAGGGGCGTTGGCAGTGAGGCGAACCGTTCCGCCTTGACAAAGGGCAGTCGGCCCATTAGCATCGATGGTTGGCACCGAAGGAGCCGGATTGACAGTGATGACAGTTGGAGTGGAAACGGCGCTGGTGCAGGTTCCAATAACTGTCTGGAGGGTATAGCTGCCAGCCGTACTGACACTAATGGAGCTGGTAGTAGCACCAGTGGACCAGATAAAACCCGACACGCCTGGCGCATTGGCGCTAAGCACTAGGCTGCTACCTTGGCAAAATGTGGTTGATCCGTTAGCATTTATGATTGGCACTGAAGGAGTGCGATTGACGGTAACAACAGTCGGTGCGGAAACTGCACTAGTGCAGGTCCCAATGATCGTCTGGAGGGTATAGCTGCCAGCCGTGCTGACATTGATGGAGCTAGTAGTAGCACCAGTGGACCAGAGATAACCCGACACACCAGGCGCATTGGTACTAAGTTCCAGGGTGCTACCTTGGCAAATGGCGGTAGGTCCGTTGGCATCGATGGTCGGCAAGGCGGGTGTCGGATTAACGGTTACGACAATGGGTGCGGAAACCGCGCTGGTGCAGCTTCCAAGGATCGTCCGGAGGGTGTAGCTGCCAGAGGTACTGACACTGATTGAGCTGGTAGTCTCACCAGACGACCAGATATAGCCAGTCACACCTGGCGCGTTAGCACTGAGGCCTAGCGTACCACCTTGGCAAATGGAAGTTGGCCCATTGGCATTGATGGTTGGCACAGAAGGAGTCGGATTGACGGATACAACAATCGGTGCGGAAACTGCACTGGTGCAGGTACCAAGGATCGTCCGGAGGGTATAGCTGCCAGACGTAGTCACGCTAATGGAGCTTGTAGTAGCACCAGTGGACCAGAGATAACCCAAAATGCCTGGTGTATTGGAGCTAAGTATAAGGGAGTCGCCTTGGCAAAATGTACTTGGTCCATTAGCATTGATGGTCGGCACGGAAGGCGTTGGACCCACACTAAAGGCAGATTGGTTAGACCTAATTGCACCACTAACAATGCGTACAAAGTAGGCGCCTAGCTGAACAGCTGGTGGCAAGGTAGCTGTAACCGCACCATTATTGATACGGGTAATGGCCTGACCAATGATAAGGAGGGTATCGAAGGTAGCCGATTGACTAATCTCGACCTGCATGGTATCAGGATAGAGGAATGGCCCGATAAGCGAAAATGGAACCGAAAACGACCCGCCAGTACAAAGCGCTGAACTGCTTAACGTTCCCATGGCAATAGAAGGCGGAGCATTCTCCACGCAATTAACATCGATAATGAAGCCACCCAATGCAAACGAACTCGCTTTGGCAACAATGGTCAAGGCTGTGTCTGTAGAAAGGTGGATCTTGTTAATGGTTGAAAAACTACCAAACAACTTCGTCAGAATAGGACTGGTTGTGGAAGGCCCGTCATGGATCAGGAGTGTATCGTTACTCCCTATGGCGAAGGACCGGATATTGAGCTGAACTATACGTCCGGCGCCAGCCTGGATGGTAGAAGTCACAATGCCGTTGGTAGTGTTCTGGGCTGGATAGGTACTATGCACCAGTTGTTTACCACAAGCATTGACGTTGCCATTGACCATGGCTTGGGCAGTAGCAGAGGTAGTTGGGCAGTTGAGCCAAGCACCAAAAGTAGTACCAGCTCTGGACCTGACCTCGATAACCGCAGCACCGCTAGTGGCATTGTTTGGGCTGTAGAATAAATTCCGCGGATTGGAGACCGAAGGAGAAGCAAATGCAAAACTAGCCCCTTGGTTATAGATACGGCTCAACAATGGCACCACACCTTGGTCAAACAAAACCAACATTGTCTCGCCCTGATTTGGAACAGTGGTCTCATAAAAGGACACCGTATCAGCACCAGTGCCTCCACCAGTAAGCCTTTGACCGCAAGCCACAACACCATAGTTCCGGAATGCACTCTCAGCAAAACAACCTTGGGCGTTTATGGCCCTTATGATATGGTTGCCTGGCGCTGCCGTAAAGATGCCAGTCGCGTCAACAGTTGTTTCACCATCCAGCAGGTAGGTTAGGTTAAGGCCAACAGGAGTGGACCGCACACGGAACTGGTTATTGCCTAGTGGTGCCATCGTAAATAGGACACGGGTGCTATTACAGTTGTTAACCGTAAAGCTGGTGTTGGACTGGACCCTACCAAGTGGCGTTGTCACGCTGACTCGGCCTGTGGTTGTGCCAGTCGCAACGATGGCGGAGATCAAGGTGTCAGAAATGACAGTATAGGACCTAGCCCGGGTCGTGTTAAAACTAACATCACTGGCATTGGTGAAAAAGCGACCTAGTATCCGGACAATGGTACCAGCGGTGCCAAAGGTGGGGCTAAAGCTGGTGATGATCGGGGTACTAGGGACAGGCAAGAATGAGTACTTGAGCTCACCATTGTCTGCCAATAAATCACAGTCATTCTCAGTGACAAGCACAAAATAATCTCCAGAAATGGTTGGTACGAAGTTGAGGCTGGCCTTGTTACCAGTACAAAAAGGTCCGTCATTATCGTTAGTTGCGACAACAACACCAGCGGCATCATAGATCCTGATCTTGGTGTCACTGGTGCCGACGCCACAGGTACTAAATGCATAAGTGGCATTAGCTGTGGCCGTAAAATGAAATGAGTGACGGCTACCACTTGCAAGAGGTACTGATCGCTGCGTAAGGATGGGGTTAATCAACACATTATTTGCCACACCGCAGAACGTCGGGATTGCAGTTACCGTAAACGGACTGAAACTACAAGCCGTTTTAGTGCCAGCGACAATACAAATTGAACCACTTACTGCGCCAGCTGGGACCCTAACATTGAGCGTACTATCTGATGTGACACTGAAGTTTGGTGCATTCAGGCTACCTCCGCTAAATTGTACGGCGGTAAGCCCAGTAAATCCGCGACCTCGAAGCGAGACATTAACACCAACCGGCCCCGTAGGTGGGGCAAAAGAGACGATCCCAAAACTAGCACCTACCCTGTAGCGTAAATTGACTGAATTAGGAAGTCCTGTACAGTTGGCTCCGGTCAGGAGCAAGCTATAGGTGCCACTAATTGTAGGTGTGAACTCTAGGCTGGCAGCGTTACCGACGCAAATAGGTCCATTATTATCATTGCCATCTTTAAGAGCCCTTAGCGTATCATAAATACTAATTTGGGTGTCAAATCCAGATCCGCAGGTGCTAAAGGTATAGGTTGTGCCAGCAGTGGCGACAAAATCCCAATAGGGCGAAGATCCTTGTACGCCATTAACAGTCTGGAAGGAAAAAGTTGGCGTAATAACTCCTCGGGACAAAGGAGCAACAGAACAGAAACTAGCACTAGGGGCCGTAACAATAAAGTCTTGTGGAGCCGTGGTAATTGTGCCTCCATTATAATTGAGACGAATGGCACCTGTAGTGGCCCCAACTGGAACGACAATGTAAATCAAGTTGTCTGTTTGACTCATGATTGCACATGCCTGACCATTGAGCTCAGCCGAGGTGATTTGGGTTAAGTTGGTACCAATTAAAGTAACTGACGTACCTACTGGGCCTGAGGTCGGCGCAAAGCTCGAAAGTGTTGGTACTGTCGAGGCTGAGCTGTACTTGTACTGCAGCGTACCGGGACTAGATAGCAGGAAACATGGGCTATCAGTAATATAAACCCAATAGTTCCCGCTTACAGGAGGGGTGAAGTCAATAGAAGCAGCAGTGCCAATACAATACGGCCCGTCATCGTCATTGCTAACAAGCAGGTTGGCATTTGGGTCATAAATCCTGATAATGGTATTGGACCCAGAACCGCAGGTTGAAAAGCTGTATGTACGATCAGCTTGTGCATTCAACGCAAAGTTATACCCTGAGCCTCTTAGCAGGCCAAATGCACTCCAGGTAGGCAAAGGTGTGATGTTACTAACGCCAGGGAAGTTACTACAAAAACCAGCAGCAACACTGGACACAAAAAACAGCCGAAGTGAAGTGGCTATACCAGCAGATGTAATGACCACAATAGTACCTGTTGTGGCACCCACGGGGACATTTACAATGATCTGGGTATTGGTGCTGCTAGTTACTATGGCAGGTGTCCCATTAAACAATACAGAATTCAGACCCAAAAAATTGCTACCGTTAATAGTTACTGTGGTACCGACTGGGCCATTACCAGGCGCAAAGTTCGTGATCGTGGGCCGTCCGGCTGAATTAAAGACCTGAAAGGGCACTGTGCTAATGGCGGTACCCCCTGCGTTTGTAATCTGGATAGCGCCTGTTGTAGCAAGTGGTGGCACGATAAACGTAAGGCTATCCTGGCGATGTGCAGTATAGGTAGTTACTATTGTGGTGTTAAGCCTGACTTGGGATATACCTAAAAAATTGGTCCCCCGAACCGTAACCAAAGTGCCGATTGGGCCAATAGTAGGCGTAAAACTTGTAATCGTAGGCCGACCTGGCACCAAAACCTGAAATGAAACTGCACTAGTTGCCGTACCGTTTGGGGTCGTAATCCTGATAAGCCCTGTAGAAGCTGCTGGTGGAATCGTCAAGGTCATACTATCCTGAGTATGGACCGTAAAGTTGCCAATAACTGAGGCGTTGATCCTGACCTGAGTAGTACCAATAAAGTTGCTGCCTCGGACAGTGACGACAGTACCTACAAAGCCACTGGTCGGCGTAAAACCTGTAATCGTGGGGGCCAACGGGTTTGTTACCTGAAAGATCACACTGCTGGTAACTGTGCCACCAGATGTTGTAACACGTACAAGGCCACTAGTAGCAGTTGGCGGTACAACAAATGTGATACTATCTGGCCGATGGACTGTATAGTTAGGAACAACCGCATTGTTTAGCGTGACTTGACTGACAGCAAAAAAGTTACTTCCCTTAATGCCAACAACAGTACCAGGAGGTCCGCTTGTAGGACTAATGAAGATTATGGTTGGCGGAGCTGTAGGAACTGTAAAAACACCACTACTAGCATAACGAACCCCTTGATAAAATAGCTCTATTGGCCCAGTGGTGGCACCAACTGGGACAATGCCAACTATGCTAGTCGCACTAAGGAAATTGTAGGTTGCTTTGGTACCATTGAACCTTAAGGAGTCGATCAGGTTAAGGTTCTGGCCAGTGATGGTTACATTGCTACCGGGGCTACCATTAGCCGGTGTGAAACTCGTGATCGCAGGGAACGATTGGGCCACATTGAACGGAGTGGCACTAAAGACCGTATTGCCTCCAACCGTGACCGAGATCAAACCCGTTGTTGCACCAGAAGGCACTTGGGTTAGTATGGTGGTATTATCCTGCACAAATAGGGCACCTGTTATCCCATTAAAAGCAACAGTGCTAGCCCCCGTGAACCCGGTACCAGTGATGGTAACAGTTGTTCCAGTGGTGCCTGAGGTCGGTGTGAAACTTGTGATACTCTGGGCCTGTACTAGGCTACTTGTCCAGAAAAGCACCAGTGACAAAACCATAATACCAATGTGCCCTAAAAAGGCAGAAAATGGCCGTTGAAGTCTTAAAGAAATTTGCGGGTTTAGAATTGGCATCATGGATACAAAGTTAGATAAAATGTCATCCGACTGATTTAGTTAATAACATGCGGATGGTAGCCCTACTGCAAAAGATAAAGGTCGCTAAAGTCAACATACTGTATGACTCGTTAACATATAGCTTGTCATGCTAGGCAACAACTGTGCCCAACTATTACATTTTATTGGTCATGAAACCAATATCCACTTTAGGGCTTAGTAAATAATCCTGATCGGGTTGCACCACCTATGGCAGCACCTATATAGCTACTAGACGACCCAAGAAGGTTAGTGTGATAAAATGCCCATTAATTTGGGTAATGATTTAACTACCACCAATAACAAAAGTCCTGACCTGTAATAACCAAGTCAGGACTTTGTGTAATGAAGCGAATCTATTTGTTAAGACGGGATGCCCTACCTCACGACCAAGGCCTTACGCACTGGGGTGCCAACAACATGGACCATATAGGTGCCAGCGCCGATGCCAGAGAGATTAAGCTCAGCACCTTGCGTTTCGTCGGTACTGATGTTGTAGGTACGGACGGTTTGGCCAAGGGTGTTGACCAATACGACTTCGGCATTGGCGATTGGAGTAGCCAACTGGAGGCGAACTTGGCCTGAGGCTGGGTTCGGCACTAGTTTGAGGTCACCAGCTTTGATACCATCGGCAAGGCCGACTACCAACAGCGGAGCAGATGGCGTGGCGCAAGTACCAAGGTTTACAGTAACTGCATAGTTACCGTCAAAACGGGCAACGATGTATGGGGTCGTGATGCCAGCCTGAGGGAAACCATTGACACTCCATTGATAGGTCACGCCTGGGCTGGTGCCGACGGCAAAGACTGTATCATTGCGCAACACTAAGGTCACGGCTGAGGATGGATTAAACGTAACCACAGTAGCTGCCGAAACAGCACTGGTACAGCTACCAACTACCGTCTGGAGCGAATAGCTACCAGCAGTTGTTACCGATATTGAACTAGTAGTAGCACCTGTTGACCAGATATAACCAGATACCCCTGGGGCATTGGCGCTGAGCGTCAGCGTATTGCCTTGGCAAACCGCGGTAGGCCCAGAAGCAGTGATTGTAGGGGTGGCAGGAGATGCCACAACGGTGAAGCTAGACTGGTTGGAACGGCTGTTGCCATTCGCAAGGCGGACATAGTAGGTTCCTAGCAGGCTGTTGCCCGGAACGTAAGCTGTCACGATACCATTCTGGACGGTGGTGATGACCTGGCCTAACACAAAGGTGTTGCTGAAGTTTGCAGTCGGGCTGACCTCTACTTTGACAGTATCTGGCGAAACGAAAGGACCAGTCAGAACAAATGGTATTGTGACGGCACTGGTACGGCAAATCACTGAGCTGCTCAAGGTACCCATCGCGATGGATGATGTGGTGTTGAGGACACAGTTAACGTCCATGATGAATCCGCCACGCGCAGCAGAAACGCCAGTATAGACCACTGTCATTGCAGTATCAGTCGAGGTTAGGATGGTGTTGGCAAGGCTTGAGTAGTCTCCACCTAGTTTTGCGAGCAAAGATCCTGCAACGTTAGCGCCATCGTAAATCATGATTGAGTCGCTCTGGCCTAGGGTCAATGCCCTAACATTAAGCTGAACCAAGCGCCCAGTACCGGCCTGTAGGGTCGAGATCACTGTTCCGGCATTGGTGCTGCGAGCAGGATAGGTGTCAAGCACCAGTTGTTTGCCGCAAGCATTTAGGTTGCCAGAAGTCAAGGTCTGAATTGTCGCGGGAGTAGTAGGGCAGTTAAGCCAGGCACCAAAATTGGCACCTACCCTGGTCTTAACCTCTATAGCAATATTGCCTATGGTTGTATTGCGCGGACTGTAGAACAGGTTGACAGGATTGGCAAATGCATTGATTGTCGAAACTGTTGCACCTTGGAGGAAGATTCGGCCACGCTCAGGAGCGACACCTTGGTCAAACAATAACAATGAGGTTGCACCTTGTGCTGGTACAGCAACTTCATAAAAGGCTAGTGTATCAGCCCCTGTGCCACCACCAGTGATGCGCTGACCGCAGGTAACAACACCATAGTTCCGGAATGCTGTCTCAGCAAAACAGCCTTGGGCGTTGGTAGCCCTAAGGGTATGGATGCCTGGCGTTGCAGTGAAGATACCTGTGGTGCCAACAGTTGTGGTACCATCTAGCACGTAGGTTATACCTCCACCTGGTCCTCCGCCACCAAACACCCTGAATTGGTTGTCGCCTTGCGGAGTCATGTTGATGACGATGCGCGTATTGTTACAATTCGAGACCGTGAAGTTATTAGCGGACTGGCCTAAGCCAAAGGTGGTTACAACACTAATGCGACCGGTTGTTGAACCTGTACCAACAGTCGCTGAAATCAAGGTATCCGAAATAACAGTGTAGGCGCTAGCAGCAGTACCGTTGAAATTGACATTTGTCGCATTCGTAAAATAACGACCGAGGATCCGGACTACAGTACCTACTGGGCCTACGTTAGGGTTAAAGCCTGTGATGATAGGGGCGCTTGCTACTGGCAAGGTATAGTAGGTAAGGTCTCCATTGGCAGATAGCACATTACAGTCTGCATCTGTAACCAAAACAAAGTAGTCGCCAGCTATTGTCGGGGCAAAATTGATGCTTGCCTTGGTACCTGTGCAATACGGGCCGTCGTTGTCATTGGTGACAAGGATTGCACCACTGGCATCATAGATCCGGATTTTGGTGTCATTTGTTCCAGCACCGCATGTACTGAAGGCATACGTAGTGTTGAGGGCTCCGGTAAAGTAATAGGCTTCGCGGCTACCAGCAATAATTGGTAGGGTCCGGTTGCTCAGTACAGGATAGATCGCTGTCGTGTTAGCCGGTCCACAAAAGGTAGGAGTTGCGACAACGGTAAAGGGCTGTGGGCTACAGGCCGACTTGGTACCTGCTACGACGCAGATGGTGCCAGTAACAGCACCAGTCGGAACGGTAACTGAGATAGTTGAGTCTGAGGTGACAGTGTAAGATGTTGCGTTGACTGTA
>CANHWS010000022.1 GCA_947464365.1 Cytophagaceae bacterium
CGCCAGCGATGCAGCCAAGCGCTGGATCATCTGGGGTGTAATTTTGGCCGTCGTGATCGGCTTTGTGGTGGTAGCCTTCCAGTTCATCATGGTCTTCGGTTTCTTCCGTGACAATGTTGAGGTTAGGTAGGCACAGCGTCTCCTTTAGTGCGAAAGAACTATGACTAGGTTAGATGATCGCCTGGTGGTTATTCTATGTTAACTTATGTCAATCGATCAACTATGGACGGACCTCGCTTTTAGCGGCTAGGGTTAAGCAAAAGCTATTTGATTGCCAAGATAAGCTCCGCTGCAGCCGCAAAATCAGGAATCACTACTGTAGCTAAGGCCGATTGACGCTCCTTGAGCGTAGGTATCAGGATGCGGCCCGCAATCCCAACCTTGGCAGCAGCCACTAGGTCCCGATGCGCATCACCGATCAGCCAGGATTGTGCAGGGTCGATGCCGAATTTGGCCATTCCGCGCTCGATCATCAGGGAGTCGGGCTTACGCATTAATGATCGGCTTATGCTATCATGATAGGGCGAATAATAGAGCGCATCAAGGGCATGCCCAGATACTTGCTGGATCATTTCATGTAATTCCCTAACACGATCAGCGGTATATAGCCCCTTGGCTATTCCGCCTTGATTCGTCACAACAATCAGGTAATAGCCAGCTTGCTTCAGCCGTTTGAGGCCTTCTGCAACGCCAGGGGCAATCTCGAAATCCTGAGCCTGAAAGACATAGTCACCCTTTTCGACATTCAGTACACCGTCACGGTCTAAAAAAACTGCTTTATTGTTGGCCATGGAGCGGATTCTTCGGGCTGTTTATTGAAGGGAGCTTAGACAAACGTCAGCTTCCATATTTCGCCCTCAACAATTACTTACTTTCTGTTGAGGCAGGTTCGAGGGTATCGAACAAGGACAGTAGGTTAATTTCGTCTTGATAGTTTTCCAACCGCACACCTTTTAGGTCTACCACGAACTTTTGGCCTGGCAGCAGATCAAAATAGTTATTGCTAAAGTGGCCATTGCCGTTTTTAGTAGATAGGTATAGATCCTTGACTAAGGTTCGGCTTGTGAGGGTAATCCTGTAACCATCATCAATCGGGTTGATGATACGCTCGATCGTGGGTTTGGATAATACCAGCTCAGCAGGCTTGACGAAGTAATAAATTGTAGAGGCCAATTCCTTTTTGCCATCTAGGACCACCACTTGTAGGCAAGTCTGCTCTAGCTGAATCTTGGCTGGCAATTCCTTCCGGAGCAAGGTACAGTAGGTCTTGGAGGTAAGTGGGCTTAGGACAATTGGCTTAGTTGATGTCATCAAAACATTGCCGCTAAAGTCCTGAAGCCGGTAGATGATAGTTGCTTTTTGGGGCAGCCGCAGGTCCGACGCAATGATGATATCATAGTTCTTGGCCGTGGCCCGCACCATCGGCAGGATCGGTTTGTAGTGGTTACGAACCTGATAATGACCAGCCTTCCAATTGCCAAAATAGTCCACCGTGCTCCAGGTGATACCCGGCCAAGTATCATTGATCTGCCAATACATGGACCCTCCACAGGTCGCCATCTGGCTACGATGCGCCTCAATAGCTTCGCGAAGACATAGGGCCTGCATCAGCTGTCCTTGATAGACGACGTGCTCGAATGCTTTGACTGGTTTGTAATACTGATTACTATACCAATTGATAACCTCCGTACCTGTTTGCTGACGCCCTTCGAGCCAGACAGGGCTACGTTGCCGATGTTTGATTGCCGTGCTACCTAGGTAGAGTTGGTCAGCCTGATCCACCCGGCGGAATGTCGAGAGGGCAGGGAAACTCTGCATGCCATACTCACTTACAAAACGACCAGTATGCTCGGCAAAGTTGCTAAAGAGCTTCTTGCCAAAATAGACCGACCAGTCATGATTGTCTCCCTCCTTTAGGTTCTCGAGCTCTAGATCCTTGCTCTGGGGGCTTGTTGGCCAATAGGCAATATGAGGTGCAAGAGTAGTCATCCGCTCGCGCAGTTCCTTGTAGAAAATGCGTTGGAAGGCTTTTTCGACCTCCAAACTATCGGATTCGCCAGATTTGTACTTGGATTTGAACCAGCCTCGGACCCCGTTGATATTTTCATTGTTGCCACTCCAGATCGGGATGTTGGGCCAGTTGCGTACCCGTTTGATGTTGTCAGTGGCCTCGGCCCGGATGCTATTGACGAATTCATCATCGCCAGGGTAGGCCGAACAAGCGAACATAAACTCGTTCCAGCACATGATGCCTTGTTCTGCACATTGGCGATAAAACTGGTCATCAGCATAGACAGCACCACCCCAAACCCGCAACATATTCATGTTGGCATCTACTGCCCAGCGGACGGTTTCGGCATACTTAGCGCTATCTACATTGGCTACAAAGTGGCTAGGCGGCAAATAGTTAGCCCCCTTGATGAATGTCTGCTTGCCATTGACCTCAAAGTAAAAACTTTTGCCTTTGGCATCTGGCTTCTGCACCAGCTTGATGTCGCATAGCCCGATGGTGGTATGGCGTGAGTCCGTGTTTTCGTCCTCTGTTTCAACCTCTGCCACCAAATCATAAAGTGGGTGCGCACCCAAGCCATTGGGCCACCATATCTTCGGATTCTGGAACTGCACTGGTAGGGTTACAGTGTGTAAGCCAGTGTCAACACTGAGAGTTTGGCTAGCTAGTTTGGCACCGTTGGCCTTGAGCACCACATTGACCTTTGTTTTGGCCATCATGTTTAGGCTGAGCTGTACCTTCCCTTGGACCAACTTAGGGCTGAATGAGGTCTGTTGCCAAAACAAGTCCTCGATCTGGACCTCGTTGGTGGCTACAAGCTTAATTGGGCGATAGATACCTGCCGTGACCATCCGTGGGCCCCAATCCCAGCCGTAGTGGTAAGGTGCCTTCCGGACGTAGGTACTTGTATGGGCAGCTTTGTTGATCTGCTCGTTAATATTGGGCCAATACTTAGGATACTTGCTACGTTGCTCCATACCGGCCACCATGGCTGACCTAAAGACGATCAACAGATTGTTTTCTCCTTCGACCAATGTCTTGGTCACATTCACACGCCAAGTGCGGAACATATTGTCCGCCTTCAGGATCTCCTTGCCGTTCAGAAAAACGGTGGCGTAAGTGTCGAGGCCCTCAAAAACGAGCTCCTGTTTTTGGCGGCTTGCTAAGGAAGACCCAACGTTAAAGCTTGTTTTGTACTCCCAATCAGCATAGTCGATCCAGCCAAGCTCCTTTTCGTTTTGATCCAACAGAGGATCCTTAATGATACCGTCCCGTTGCAAATCTATATGCACGCATCCAGGAACCACAGCCGCACGCCATTGGTCAGAACGCCCCACTTGTTTGTATTGCCAGCCGCCCGAGATGGTCATGGACATGCTGGGCAAAGCTGCGCAGACCGAATCTGCCAGCAATACAAGCGCTAAGGAAAAACAACAGCCGACAACGGAGCGTAGAGCATGAGATAGGATCATCAAATTGGGTGATTGAACGATGGGGTAAAGCGTGTCAAACAACAAAATTGCGCATTTTTCGCCTCTTTCCCATCACCTAACCTGACTGTATTATGCTTTATGGGCAGAGATTAAAACTTGGTCGGCATCCTACTAAGTTTACCTGGCTTCTGGATTTTAGAATCAAAGGACTAGTGCCAAGATTCTTCCGCTGGATTTTGTGGCCTTATTGCCAACCTAATGTCTATACTTTTGGCTCTGCCTCTAGCGCTTCCCAATACTCGACCGCTCGCCTCAAGTGAGGGATTACGATGGTGCCACCTATGATATTGGCAACAGCGAAGACTTCAAAAATCTGGGCCTTGGTCACGCCTAGGTCATAGCATTTACCGACGTGGTACTTGATGCAATCGTCACAACGCAGGACCATGCTGCAAGCCAAGCCAATCAGCTCCTTAGTATGGGTGCTGAGCGCACCCTCTGCATAGGTTTGGGTGTCAAGGTTAAAAAGGCGCTTCAGGACAAGGTTATCTGCACCCAAGATCTTGTCGTTCATCTCGGCGCGATAGTCATTGAAATCAGTTACTAAGCTCATGGGTATAATGGATGGTTAGTTTTTTTTAGGATATAGCCATTGTAGCTATTTGATTTTAGTGCTGTCTTGAGCTTTTTTCTGGTTGTATTCCAGCTGGGTGGGGCGGCCAGCTTTTGCGTCCTTGAAGCCTGACATAGTCCCAGCTTGGTACCACTCGGTCCGGACAAGTTTGCCATCAGCATTGAACTTCTGGACTTTGCCTTGCTGCAGATCTTGCCGATAGAACCCAGTCTCGACCAAGACACCTTGTTCGTTGAACTTTTTATATGGGCCGCTGCGGGCATTGCCTTTGTATTCGTAGCTAGCCTCCACCTTGCCACTTTTGCCAAAATAGTGGGTCTCAAGGCCCGTTTTGACCCCATTAATGTAGGGCTCCTCGGTGACTTTATGGCCTAGGGTGTCATAATGGGTGCGGATGCCGGCTAGTTTCCCCACCTCATTATAAGACTCTCGGGTTTTGACTTTGCCAGTTGCGGGGTGGTATGTTTTCCAAGTGCCCGTAGGTAGTTTGTTCAGGTACTTTTGCTCTTCTAGCTGCCGACCATTGAGGTCATAGTTGCTGATTTCTTTTTCACCTGGTGTATCCCCGAAGCTAATTTTTTGTTTGAGGTTACCGTTCGGGTGATAGTATTTGCCTGTGCAACACAATATCCCTTCCCGATACTTTAGTTCGTGCTTGAGCCTGCCATCCCGATACCAGGCCGTATTTGGCCCATCAATCTTGCCGTTTTTGTAAAATCCTTCGAGGGTCTTGGTGCCATTTTTGGCGTAGGACTTATAGGTGCCATTCTTTTCCCCTTCCGAATAGACGCTCTCGGTCTCGAGTTTGCCGTTGGGGTAATAAACCTGATAGGTTCCCATCAGGAGGCCGTTGCGGTAGTTGGACTTGATGTATGGACTACCACTCCTGAAGTATTCGTTCCAGTATCCATTAGGTTTGGCTAATGCATAGATTGCCTCAACCTTTAGTTTTCCGTTCGGGTGGTAGATCTTCATCAAACCGTCAGGCCAGTCGTCCCGGAATTTGCTTTTGCTCTTGAGGCTGCCGTCCTCATACCAAGCCACAACCGTATCCTGCAATTTGTTATCCCTGAAAACACCTAGCTGACTTGGTTTCCCGTCAGCGTACCATGCCTTGATCGGACCATTTTTGCGGCCTTTATCGAACGTTGTCTCTAGCATTGGTCGGCCCGACTCATAAAACTCGGTGAATACACCATGTTTAACACCTGCCTCATAACCACCTTTGAGCTGCACTTTGCCAGATGGATGGAATTTGGTGTAATCGCCTACCCTAGTGCTATCTGTTTTGCTCGTGATGATGTAGGTCTCTTTCAGGATAGTCGCCTTGCTGCTATCGTAGTAAGTCCGGACCAAGACCTGAGCCTTCAACACGCCCCCACAACCTAGCAACAAAGCCCCAAAACAGCCAAAGGCTACAAGCAAAAGTGCTGTCGTTCGTTTACTCATCTTCATTATTTTAGTAGGAGAAGACCTACCCTAAACACCTGTTATTGGGTCAATACGATCCTGCCCAGCGCAAAACCGTGGACAGGACTACAATAATACCAGATAACGCCTCAATAGTCGTTAATATTGGCTTGCAGATTGCCAATGCTAGCCACTTTCGCTTAATGGGATGGTAGCATGACATAATTGAACTGACAAAGCCGCGATTATTGGGCAACGAACCTAGTAAAAACCCTGCGTGCCTCAAACGGACCGCAATAATCGTCCCTAGTAGGGAAGTACATCCAAAAACAACACCCTTTGCTTGATATGGCTGTTGATACAGGCAAACATATAACTGATACTCGCGTGCAGCCTACAGCCCAGATCCCGCAACTAGGTCAGGCTAGGTGGAGACTCTGGCTTGCCTTGGCCATTGGCTTGGTAATCATCTTGGGCGTAACTGCGCTTATGATGTCCTATCAGCCACACATAAAGCTCAACAACGGCTTAGGTTGGGATGGGCGGTATTACCAACGTATGACCCAACAATTGCTTGATAGCGAAACGATCCGGGACCGCCCACCCTGGGTCAATCGGTTTGGGAGTGTTTGGTTGGCGGCCACGTTTACCAAAATATCTGCTAGCAGTATTGACCACAGCTATTGGTTGCTGAACGAAGGCTCGGCATTGCTGCTGATTCTGCTGCTGAGCTGGGTTGGATTTCGACAGACTACTAAGGCCAACCATAGCCGATTGCTTAGTCAAGTCCTGATGGTATTGATCCCCTTAGGCTGGTGGTCTTGGCATTGGCTGAGTCCGTTCCGGTTCTCGGCCTTTGACCCCTATAATGCCGACACGGTGGCGATGCTGCTACTTTTTGTGGGCATTCTGCTTCAGGATTGGATCAATGGTCATTTGGACTCACCTCATCATCGAACGCAGGTTGGACTAGTCAACCTGTTCCTTGCTGGGGTGATATTCCTCGGATGCCTTTGTCGCGAGTTTGTCTTGGCCCTGCCTTTGGCCCTCCTGATTGGGCATTTGTCGCAAGGAAAGGCAATTCGTTATCAACAAATCCCGATACGGCTATACCACCTTGCGGTTGGGGTTATGGGGATCATGGCAGCTAGGTGGCAGGTCCAGAACACCATGACCAGCAACTTGCCAGAGGCTTTCTGGTATCACTTCCGGGATATGAGCTACCATTTGCTCGAGATACGCCCGCTGGTGTTTGCATTAAGTGCATGGCTGGCATACGGTCCTGTTTTGATCATGGTCCTGATCTTGAGGAAACCCTTTTGCCAGGTAATCAAGGCTAGTCGGTACAGACTGCCGTTGTTGCTCATCTTGCTGATTCTTTGCTACGTCGGCGGTACAGACTCGGAGAGATACCTATTTTGGCTTTCGCCTATCCTGATCTATTGGTTTTGGCTTGTGGTAAAGCTGGAGGAGGGACAAAACGCCATCAGTCGATTAACCATGGCATTTTGGTGCCTTTTGGTCATAGGTCAAGGGTTGGCATCGCGGTGGTTGATGCCAATCCCCGAGCCCGAAGCAACCCAAACTTGGCCCCATTGGCCAGTCCTGACTAGTTTTGGTGGAGCGAATCCATTCCTCCAATTGATGGGGCATCACGGCTATGGACTGAACTACCTTTACACCATCGTCTTGTTGGCAGAGTATGGCCTTTTGATTGGGCTATTACTTTGGCTCTCGAGGTCAAGACCCGACCCATTAGGGCTAAAATCGCCCCCAAAACAGGATCTAGCCCCATAGAAATGGTCCTAAAGCCCATTTCTGATGTAGCTTGCGGTCATCGTCTGTATGACGCCCTTAATTCTGACCAAAACCCCAATAAACTACTCCGATTTGCTATGTGTGGACGCTATGCACTGATTACCCCAATTCAGGAGTTAGAGGCCGCTCTTGGTGTGGTCCAGACCGAAATACAGACCAATCAGCAATTGCATTTGCCGACCTATAACGCTAGCCCTGGGCAAACTTTGCCAGTGATTATCGAGCATAAGTGGCGGCAGCTCCGCGGTATGCGCTGGGGGCTGGTACCCAACTGGGCACCCACTGCCGTCTCGAAAGGCAATACCATTAATGCCCAGCAGGAGACCCTTACAGCCAAGCCATCCTTTCGGCACCTCGTCCAGACCAATAGGTGTGTAGTGCCAATTTCTGCCTTTTATGAGTGGCAACCCATGGGTAACCTCAGGCAACCATACGCCATCATGCCCACGGAAGGCATCGCCTATTTAGCCGGCCTTTGGGATCGTTGGATCTCACCTTTGGACAGTAGCATAATCGAAACCTTCACCGTAATAACTACACCATCGGCTGGGCTGATGACCAACCTGCATGATCGGCAGCCAGTTGTGTTAGCCCCTAAAGACCTAGAGCAATGGCTTGATGGCAAAAGTCTGTGGCCTGACCTAGCCCCCATGCTCCAGAGTTATGCCTGGCCAAATTGGAAGTCTTATCCTGTTAGTAGTATGGTCAACAATGTCAAGCACAACAGCCCTCAACTTCTGAAAGAAGCCCCAAGAATGGCCACGCAAGGCAGTTTGTTTGGGTAGTAGGATAGCTAAAAGGGCTAGGATGCTAACCACACAACAACAACAACGCCCAAGCTCATCACTGACCTTGGGCGTTGTTCTTAATAATATAGTGGGGTTGAATAACTTGTGCTGGGGAAGCACAACTGGTTTAACTAGTCGTCCAGACCAGCTTCGCTTGTTCCTTCGGCTTCCATTTTGGCCTTGGCTTTGTTGCGGACTTTGGACTTCATTTCTTGGTACTTGCTAAGTTGGTCTGCAGTCAAGATACCCTTAAGGCCCATGTCAAACTTGGAAAAGATCTCCTTTCGCTCTTGGAAGAACGCCTTACGGTCCTTGCTCGACTTTGCTTTTTCGATTGACCCCTTCATGGCAGTTAAGCGCTCCGTGTTGAGTGTTTGGACCTTGGCCTTTTGGCTTTCGTCTAGCCCTAGGACTTTGGTCATCTTCTTGGTGGCTTGCTCTGCACGTTTGGCAGGGTCAAAGTCGCTGCTTTGGCGTGGCGACCAATCAGACTTTGATTTGGTTGTTTTTGGCGTCTCTTTAGGAGCCATCTGAGCCATACTAGTTGTACCAATTAGAGCAGAAGCTCCAATGGCAAAACAGAACTGAAGGAATCGGGAAGTTTTCATTGCGTGTGATTAAAACGGATTTGAGTGAACTGTTTGAGTCTAGGAAAAAACTAGCAGAGGACTAGCTTACTGTGCTGTACTTCTGCTTGTGTTTGGTGTATGATAACCTGACAAAACTGTGCCAGATGCAGTGATGGGTTGGGGTGCTTAACGTCCTTAACAAGCCTTAACCATGACCTAACAAATGTAGCCCATTTGGCCTGAACAGATTAGCTGAGATACCTGCCCGTTTGCCCCCTTTGGTTACTCCATCTGGCCACCGCCCATTTGGCGCTGCTGCATACGTTCTTGGCGTTGTTTCATCTGTTCTTCCTTCCAGGCAGTATAGTCTTTGAACTGGGTCGCGTTCAGCACAACTTTTAGGCCTTCCTCAAACTTGGCCTCAGACTTCATGGCCTCTTCGCGCATGAGGGACATGTCACCAGCATCCATAGCCTTTTTGTAGGTTTCCTTCATGCTCAGGAATCGCTCCAGGTTAAGCGCCTGCACGCTTGCTTCCTGATTTTCGTTGAGTTTAAGGCGTTCCTTCATCCTTTCGGTTGTACGGCTAGCCATTTTCTCAGGGTCCATTTGCTCTCGCCCACCCCCAGGACCACGTTGACCGCCTCCGCCACCAAATTGGGCAAAAGCAGTACTGGTTAGCAATGTGATTACGAGGGTCATGACCAGGAACCTACCCATCTGACGGAAGGTGGCTGTGGCAGGGCCAATGATGCTAGAGCGGTTTAGTTTCATTGCGTTGGTGAGTGCTTGGAGCAAGATTTGCAGTAAGTTTAAGTGATAATCGATCGGCCGAGACCATCAAAATGACAATACTTTGCCGATCTATTGATAAGACCAATAACTGAGGCGGTAGTTTAAGATCCAACCAATTAAAAATATGGCCGTTCGTACGATTGTCCTGATAAATTTTGGCGGAACCAGTATCTTTGGATGTCGGATCGCACTTTTGTGTATCCAACACACAACACGTTCAACCAACGCGCTCAATGACCAGATTTTTTACTAAGACCAATGGCCGGTTGCTGAGGCCATACCTACTCGGGATGGCTTTGTTGGCCAGCGCCGGGGTTGTACAAGGCCAAACGGCAGATCAGTTGCTCCAGATCAAGCTTGCAACTCCGTCTGAGGCACTAGAGAACCTAGCCCGCGAGTATGCCAGAATCACACCTATCCGCAAGGCTAGTGCTTTGGCCAAAGCCAAACAAATGGGCTGGCCTTTGACCTTTTCAGATGCTAAGGGAAAAGTCGTCAACCACTTGGTCGATCTTGACGAACTCGGCAATCCTGTTTATGCTGGCGTTGACAACTTATCTTCGGCTCAGACCCTTGGCATTGACAAAGTCTGGCCAGGTGGTACAACTAACTATAACCTCACAGGGCGTGGCTATAAAGCTAGCCAATGGGATGCAGGTTCGCCAGTACTGAACCACGTAGAGCTGATTGGTAGGGTCGTGAGTGCAGATGGAGCAGCTGTTGATGATCATAGCACCCATACCGCTGGTACCATCTTGGGCAAAGGCGTATCTGCCGAGGCCAAAGGAATGGCATACGAGGCCACAATGCGGGCCTATAACACCAGTAGCCCCATCAACCAGATGGCCAACGAGGCGAATAATGGCTCCTTAGCTGGTAACCATAGCTGGTCATACAAACGTGGCTTCCAACCAGGTGGTGTTGGTTATGTCTGGCTCGGACCTGCCAACGCTTATGTCGATCCTGGCTATGGCTATTACAGCAACATCGCCGCCCAGTGGGATGCCGCAGCGCTTAACATGCCCTACTTCCTGAACTGTAAATCAGCTGGTAATGACCGTGGGTCAGGCCCAGCACCAGGACAAACCTATACCATCTCAGCTACCGGTGCTACTGTTACGCAGCCTGCAGTTGGCTCGGCTACTTATCGCGCCCCTAACGGCCAATACGACTGTATGGCCAACCATACTGTCTCCAAAAATCTACTGAGTGTTGCAGCAGTTTCAGCCATCAGGGCTGGCTACACCACCGCCAATGGCGTGATCATGTCCAGCTTCAGCAGCTGGGGACCAACAGACGATGGCCGGATCAAACCAGATATTTCGGCAGTTGGCGTATCTGTCTATAGCTCCGTAGGACCAACCAACACCAGCTATGACACCTATGATGGCACTAGTATGAGTACCCCGAGCATGACAGGTGTTTGCCTCCTACTTCAGGAGCAACACGCCAATACCCACCAAGGTCGCCTCATGCGTGCCGAGACCCTCAAAGGCCTAATCATCCATTCGGCAGACGAGGCTGGCACATCAATTGGCCCGGATTATCGATTCGGCTGGGGACTTGCTAACGTCAAAAAAGCCTCTGATATCTTGCTTGGTGACAGCGCAAACCACTTCATCAAAGAGCTGGTCTTGACCAATGCCCAAACCATCACAATCCCTGTCACTGTCGCTACAGCCGGCCCATTACGTGCCACTATCTCTTGGTTCGATCAGCCAGGCCCGGTTAATGCCGCCATGCCGCTCAACGACCGTACACCGAAGCTGATCAACGACCTTGACCTCCGCATTGTCCGCCTTTCGGACAATACAACCACCAGCCCGTACAAACTAGACCCGGCCAACCCTGCGAACCCCGCCACTACTGGTGACAACGTTCTGGACAATGTCGAGCAAGTGTTGCTCGCCAATGCTGCCCCTGGCAATTACGAAATCAGGATCAGCCACAAAGGTGCTACCCTTGTGACTGGTCGTCAATCGTTTGGCCTTTTGGTCTCTGGTGTCTCGAGCAAATATGCAGGTACACTATGCCATGGCCTATTGCGTAGCTCAGCTAGCCGTGGCACCATCACTGATGGTAGCGGTAGCCAGAACTACAAAGACAATTCGGACTGTACTTGGCAGATCGACGTGCAGGATACCACTGCTGCAGTGGCCATCAACTTCACAGCCATGGGCCTCAGCGCTGGCGATACTGTCTATCTTTATAGCGGTACCCAAACTCGGAACACGCTACTGGGTAAGTATTCAGGCACAGCCATCCCTGCTGGAGTATCTTATGGTTCAAAGGGGCGGGCTTACATTCGTTTCGTATCGGATGCTGCAACGGCTAGTACCGGCTTCTCGCTCAACTACAACATCGTGACCTTGCCACAGGTTACAGTAACCTCTGGTTCCTCACAGGTATGTAGTGGCAATGCCGTTCGGTTTATTGCCAGCACCGCTACCGCCTCTGATACGGCAGGCCTTACTTGGCAATGGAACATCCCTGGGGCAATCCCGAACAACCCGACTGGGCGTACTCCTGTCGTTATTTTGCCTAATGGTGGCACCTATACAGCAAGCGTAAGTGCAACAAACCTAGTCGGTACTGCCAATGCAACCATCCAGACCGTTGTGAGAGCCCTCAATGGCAATATTTTCTCAGCTGCCTATGCAGAAGAGCGCTTTGATGCCAACACAACATGGCCTCGGAACACAATCGACACCAATGGTACTTGGCGCACTACCACCTTCCCTCCCAGCAATACCAACTGGTCACGCAGCACGATTGCAGCTTACAGCGGTACTGCAAGTGCCTATATCCGGAGCAATACCGTTTTGGTAGGCACCGTCCGCGAGCTCATTTCGCCGAACTTCAACATGACGGGACTGACAGCAGGACAGCGTTTACGTTTCCGAATTTCAAGTGCACGTGCTACTACAAACAGCAGCGATGTCATGAAACTATTCTGGAGCAACAACTGCGGTAACACCTGGACCCAGATCGCCTATAACCGCTCTGGCACCACCAACCCGAGCATCTATACCGTCATTGGCACGCGTCGACACCCCTTCATCCCAGCTGATGGCTCGGAGTGGCGCACAGAAAGTGTCATCATCCCTGCCGCTGCCATTGCATCGACCCGTTGCCAGTTTAAATGGGAGTACACCAATGACGCCTCAACCAGTCTGTACATGGATGACATCATGATCGGTGACTCGGCCTTGGCTGTCAGCATCGACAAAAACTTGACCACTGTCCACGACCTTGCCACAGCCTATCCAAACCCAGGCGAAGTCAGCAATGCCAAACTCAAGATCAACGTTCCCACTGGTGAGGCCCTTCAAATCAGCATTACGGATGTAGTTGGTCGTCAGCATGTAATTAACTACATCGTCAATCAAGAAGGCGAAGTCCTCTTGGTTAATGAACTGTTCGGCAATACCCTATCAACTGGTTTGTACAACATCACGATCCAGCGGGCACGAGAGGTTCAACAGATTAAACTAGTGCTGCAATAGTCAGAGCACGAGTCTAATCTCCATTAACCCACAAAGGGCAGCTAGTATCAACTAGCTGCCCTTTGTTTTTGGCAAGAATCGTAAAGTCACTAAACTGAAATAACCTACCGCAACTCCAACATCGGCACCTCCATAAGCAATAACTCAGCGTCGGTTCTTGCCAGAACCTCAAAGGTGGCGGTGTCGGTGATGGCAAGGCCGTCACGGGTGCTGAGGGTTTGGCCATCAATGGTCACTTCTCCACTTAGGACGAAGAGGTAGAGGCCGTGGTTTGGTTGGTGGAAAGTATAAGGAAGCGATTGGCCAGCAGAGAGATTACCCAAGGTAAACCAAGCATCTTGATTGATCCATACTGCAGCAGCAGCATCAGGAGCGACGATGGTCTGCCACTGGTTTTGACGACCGGCGACATCAAACGTTTTTTGGTCATACCTAGGAGTGATGTTACGCTCCTTGGGCAGGACCCATATCTGCAAGAATTTAACCTCTTCGGTTTTGGAGTGGTTGTACTCGCTATGTTTCACCCCCGTGCCAGCGCTCATGATCTGGACATCACCATTTTTGATGATGGTCGAGTTACCCATTGAGTCTCGATGCTCTAGGTCGCCAGCCAAAGGGATGCTGACGATTTCCATATTGTCATGTGGATGGGTGCCAAAGCCCATCCCAGCAGCTACACGGTCATCATTCAGGACACGAAGGGCGCCAAAATGCACTCGTTCGGGATCGTAATAGTGCGAAAAGCTAAAGGTATGGCGGCTATTGAGCCATCCAAGGTTTGCAATGCCACGGCTGTTTGCTTTGTGGAGGGTAGTTTTCATGGTGGTGGTTGGCAGCAGCGCTGCGCATTATATGGTTATTGTTTCGGCTGGCCTTGATGATCTGGCTGTATAGCTCTGGGCTTCGTCTGATCAGCCGCTTTTGACAATACAAAGTACGGCCACCAAATAGTGACAACCAATGCAAAAAGGATTGCAAGCATTGTCAAAACCTTGGTGCTGGATAATACAATACCAATACCAGATTTATGCTATCAACGACCAGGCAATAACCAATCCTAGGCCTCTCCACTAAGCTCCATCACCGACTGGAAGGAAGGCCGGGTGAGCCAAAAATTGTTATAGGCCTCCCCAATTACAACCATGGCCTCTTGCATTGCCAAAAGCTCCAGCACTGCCAAGAAGTTAAAAATGGCCAGGATTTTAGAGTTTGTTTCGGCCAAAACCATCTCAAACGACACCCTTTCGTGCTGCATCAATAACTGCCGAAGACGATCTTTTTGTTCCTCGACGGTATAGGGGAAGGTCACGACAGTATGACGGGGGCGGTTAAGCTCGATCTCGTAGGCCTGCATAGCCCGCTCATAAAACTTGAGCAATTTATACAGATCCACATCTTGCAGCTCAACATCTGTGTCGCTAACCTTGGCCATAAGTTTGAGCTCGCGGGTGACATTCCCACGGTCATACATCTGGGCACGATCAGCTTCCATGTCGGCCAAGACACCAACCACGCTCTTATATTTTTTGTACTCCAACAGTTGCTGGACAAGCTCTTGCCGAGGGTCAATCTCTTCGCCTTTGGCATTGAGCTCAGGCCGTGGCAACATACTCCGGCTCTTGATCCGCATTAGGGTCGAAGCCACCAAGATGAACTCGCCAGCCACCTCCATATTCATCTGCTCCAGATGATGGAGGTAGTCAAGGAAATCCTGAGTCATCTTACCAATCGGGATGTCATAGATGTCCAGCTCGTCGCGCTCGATGAAGAACAACAACAAGTCAAACGGACCCGAAAAAAGTGGCAACTTGACCTCAAAACTCATGATAGGACTATATTTGGACCAAATGCTGGCTTTGGCTGGACTTTTGCTTTGCAATATAAGGTACTAAAGGATTCCTTCGCCTAGCATATTTGGCTACCCTTCCTCGTTAGATGCCTAGCATGGGCATTGGTCTTGACTACAAAACCAACAAAACCAAACTGCTGCGATCAATTAACACTACGTCCCCATCATGCAACATCCACCGCTCATGAGCGCCAATCCGTCCCGCACCAGCCGCTATTTGCTACTACTTGCCATCCCCTGCATCACCTTGCTAGGAAGCTGTGTTGTTGGCAAAAAGAAGTATGAATCCCTCCTGAAGGACCGCAACAAGCTAGACAGCACCTTGGTGGACCTGAATGGCAAACACAAAACACTCAATGCCCAGCACGATGCACTTAATGCAAGGACACTTGCCTTACTAAAGGACACTGCCGCCCTTGGCAAAATCCGTCGTGGGTTGGTATTCGACCTCCAGACAGCTGACCGCAACTACAGTGCCTTGATGACTACCAGTAACAAACAAACACTGGAACTAAGCAAGAAGAACGCCACCCTTGGCAAGGATCTAGCCGCCCGCGAACGCCGTGTTCAAGAGCTTGAGGGATTGATCGCTGACAAAGAGCGCGCTACCCGAGAGCTTAGAGATCGTGTGGCCAAATCACTGCTTGGCTTCAACGAAAAAGACCTAACCATCCAGGTCAAGAATGGCAAAGTCTATGTCTCCCTGTCCGAGCAACTACTGTTCGCTTCTGGCCGCTACGATGTCGATCCGAAAGGACAGGATGCACTAAAAACCTTGGCTGGTGTCCTCCGTAAAGACACCTCAGTCAATGTCACGATCGAAGGTCATACAGACGATGTACCGATGCGTGCTGGCACTGCTGGCATGAAAGACAACTGGGACCTGAGTGTACTGCGGGCAACAAGCATTGCACGCCTGCTTGCTGACGAAGGGGTCCAAGGTCATCAGCTGATCGCGTCAGGCCGTAGCAAATACCTCCCGCTTGATCCGCAAAAAACGACTGACGCACGCACCAAAAACCGTCGTACCGAGATCATCTTGACACCTAAGCTGGACGATTTGTTCAAGATGCTAGGCAACTAAACCAACAAGCGTAAGCATAGCGTCTTGGGTCCTCTTTGTTAAAAACTAACGACCCCAGTAGAAATTACCTAGACAAAAAAAGGCAGCTCCCCTCGTCAGGAAGCTGCCTTTTTTTGGCGCTTAAAAGCCTTTATGGTAGGATAACTACTGGCTTGATTGATGCATCAGACGATTTAGCACCCTCCAGCCTAAGGACCTGGTCGGTTAGCCCCTTGCCCCATAAGACACCGAAACTAGCCCGTTTCCTGCCTGACCTGATGTCAGCTTCATTGCCACGATAAAACTCCGGATTCAGGAAACGCCATTCGGTTTTGAGTAAGTTCCAATCGGCAGGGACAGGGAACTTTGGCCATGTAATCGAGACACCTTCGATCCTGAGCCGTGACACATTCTGGGCTACAAAGGCTGCCTTGGCAGAGCGCACATCTGGCATATTTTTATAGAACCCAATGCTGCGGGCCTTGGCTGCAAGTGGGTCTGGCTGGTCGATCATCGCATAGTCGAGGTGGATATTCGAAAGGCGGATGTTGTCTAGCTCCATCGTTGGCGCTGCCGCCATCATGATTCTGCCATCGGTGATGATGCTCAGGTTAGAGATCGAAACATCCCGAATGGCACCCTTCTTGTTCACTGGTTTGGGTTTCCGATAGTTAGGGTGCTCCTTGATCTCGACGTCATAAGGCGTGTTAACGGTATCGACCTCAATCTCGATCACCCGGTTCAGCGGCCAGCCAGAATTGGTGGTGCCAGTGATGTTATTGATGATCACATGCTCAATCGTACCACCTTCTAAGCTACGGATGTCGAGAATGCGCGAAGATGATTTCACCACGAGGTTATTGACCGAGATAAACCTGAAGTCTTGACGAGATTCGTAGCCAATCCGGAGGGCAACGCAGCTGGTGGATAGGATACAATTCGAGATCGTGACGTACTCGCAAGGGCCAGAGTCTTCTGTTGTTTTGAGTGCGATGGCATCATCTCCAACATCGATGTTGCAGTCACTGATGACGAGATGGCTACAGCCCCCAACATCAATCCCGTCCGAGTTAGGGCCAAAGGCCGAGTTCAGGATCGTCAAGCCCATGAGTTTGACATCATAGGAGTTGAACGGATGTAGGCCCCATCCGGCAGAGTTCTGGATTGTAACACCTTCTACGCTGACGTGTTTGCAGCCGTCTATCTCGACCATTGGCGAGGGGCGCTCTTCTATTTCTTTGTAGAAATCCCAATCATGCCGACGGGTTGGTTGCCAGAATGCTTTTCCATTGCCATCGATCGTCCCTTGGCCTGTGATGCGCACATCATTGACGTTTTTGGCAACGATGAGGTGCCATGGGGTACGATCCTCATGGTGGCCCCAAGTCATCGGTATATAATCCTTGATATTGGTCGAGCCAAGCAGTACAGCCCCACCTGCAAGGTGCAACGTTACCCGATCTTTGAGGAAAAGTGTACCAGTATAAAAGGTACCTGATGGCACATAAACCGTTGCTCCTGTCAGAGATGCTTGGTCGATGACCTTTTGGATGGCGACCGTATTGAGGGTTTTGCCATCGGGCACAGCGCCAAACTTCGTGATGTCTAGCTGTTGTCCATTGACTGACAGGGAAGTGACCATCAATCCTAATAAGAAGGCTAGGCTATTCAAGCGTTTTTTGATCATCATTTGGGGGTTGGGTAGCAAGCGTTTGACATCAAAGCTAGCATATTTTTAACCTCCGAACCCAATCAGAAATACCCGAAAACCTACCTCAACACTTGCTGCCACCTTTCGCTGCTAACCACGACGGCATTATAGTCCAGCAAACCCTTAGCATGGTCATGGTCTTGATTGATCGCATACTGCCAGATCAACATCCGATCAATCGAAGGTTCAAACCCCGTACTTGCGATCCAGTAGTCAACTGCAAGGTCCGTATCGCCAATGTAGTATTTGTAGGTACCATAGTCCGCATACAGGATAGGCTTACGTTTAGTTTGACGCCTGATATAAGCAATGCAATCCTTGAGCCGAGCCAATGCCTGTGCCCTCGTGCCCTTATAATATCGATTGCCTGAGGTTTCAAAGTCGATCACTGGGGGTAACTCATGCGGATACCTTTGGTACTCGGCTACAAACAATTTTGCCTGGACGATGCCATCAGTCCTGAACCGAAAAAAGTGGTAAGCCCCCGATGTAAAACCTGCCTGCCTAGCCTCTTTTACGTGTTGGTCATAGCGTGGATCGTGGTAGGCAGTCCCTTCAGTGGCCTTTACAAAAACAAAGCTATAACCATCTTCGCCTAGCTTGGCCCAGTTGACTTTGCTGGTGTGTTTGCTGACATCAAGGCCCTTGATGGAATATTTTCGTGCCAAATGTGCTGCCGAAGTAGGAGACGACCCTCTATAATAGAGATACCATGTAATTACCGCTATCAACAATAGTAGGCCGAGCACCCATGCAACCAAGATCCAGCGTTTAGGGCTGTGTCGTGGTTTAGCAGGGTGGGTTTTGGGCATAAAAAGGACTGGACTGTGAGGCAGGTTAAAAATCGATCTAGCAATCAGCAATAGGGAGCAAAGATAGGCGAAGTCAGCAGATAGGGGCTGCTATGACGTCAGGATGAATACAGACCAAGGAATGGAAGACTAGGACCAGATATAACCACCATATATTAAGATCGGGGCTTACCTTTGTACCGAGGTTCTGCCCTATTGTTGGTATATCCATCAGTAATAAAGCCTCCGTCACAAAACAAAATCACCAATGAAAAAGGTACTACTAGCAGCCGCTACAGCCTTCTTGCTGACCACCGCCAGCCAGGCTCAAATCGTCACACCACAAGCCAGCCCCCTTGCCAAAGTAGAGCAACGCATTGGTGTTGCTGACGTCACCCTGACCTACAGCCGCCCTAGTGCCAAAGGTCGTAAGGTCTTCGGCGATGTCCGTCCTTGGGGCGAAATCTGGCGTTTTGGTGCTAACCAACCAACCAAAATCAAGTTTTCGGACTCGGTGATGGTGGGCAAAACTTGGCTTGCCCCTGGTGAGTATGCCATTTATGCCACCCCAATGCAAAACGGCGAGTGGCCTGTCTATTTCGGCAAGGACACCAAAGTTCAAGCTGATGATTTCAAAACCGCTGAAGCCGCAGCAAGCATGACAGTGAAGGCAGAGGCCCTACCAATGTCTGTTGAGACCATGACACTTGACTTCATGGATATCACTTCAACATCATCCAACCTGACGATGATGTGGGAAAAAACTGCCATTAAAATCCCGTTGACCTTTGATGTTGATCGCAAAGTCACTTCTAGCATCCAGAAGACGATGAACGACGTCAACAACTACTGGTCAGCCGCCAACTACTACTTCGAGACCAACAAGGACTTGAAACAAGCCCTCGTTTGGGTAGACAAAGTGGTCGAAAAAAATCCTGCATTTTGGGTTCTTAACCTCAAAGCCAAAATCCAGCACAAACTAGGAGACAACAAGGGTGCGATTGCTTCGGCTGAATTGAGCATTGTCAAAGCCAAGGAGGCCAAAAACAATGACTACGTCAAGATGAACGAGAAGCTAATTGCTGATATCAAAGCAGGCAAATAGTCTTACCAGACAAAGCCCATAATAGACAGTACACGATAAGGCATCCAGAAACGGATGCCTTATTTTTTTAGGATCCGGAGATACTAGTTTGATGGACTTGCTATTGGGGCTCGAGGTGTTGTAATTTAGCAAAACACCATCGATCCCTCGCTTGCATACCAAGGCCAACCACAAAGGCTGGCTACAATCTGCCTAACAAATGCAGCGAGGTGGTTTGATAACTAGCTGTTCTGGGCCAACTTTGAACCTAGACAGACTTATGATCGAAACGAGCAAAGTCAGAACCAACTATGAAGACAAGAATTTTTCCACAATTATTTTTTAGTGTACTGGGCGTTTTGGCCCAAATCATGACATTTGGGCAGGCACCACAAGCCTATTCGTCTGCACAGGTGCAGCAGTTGCTTAAACAGTTGCCAGTATGCGGCACCGTTTTGTATGTCGCTGCACACCCAGATGACGAAAACACCCGCCTAATCGCCTATTTAGCTCACGAGCGGCATCTTGATGTCCATTACCTTAGCCTTACCCGGGGCGATGGTGGCCAAAACCTGATCGGCACCGAGCTCAGCGAAGGCCTCGGCGTGATCAGGACCCAAGAGTTACTCGCCGCCCGCAGGCTCGATGGTGGCCACCAACTCTTTAGCCTAGCACGTGACTTCGGCTTCAGCAAAACACCAGAAGAGACCTATACCAAATGGCCACGCCGGCTCATCTTGCGCAATGTGGTCCAGACCATCAGGCGGATAAAGCCAGATGTAATCATCACCCGATTTAGCCCCTTACCAGCCCCGACACATGGCCACCATACCGCTAGTGCACAGTTAGCCCTAGAGGCCTTCACCTTGGCTGCCACGGATAGCTTCCCCGAAGCCATGGACGAAATTCAGCACGTGCAACCATGGCAAGCCAAGCGAATTTTCTGGAACATCAGTTCGTTCTTCTTCCAGGGCCGAGAAAAAGAATTCAAGGCCGAAAAATACCTCAAGCTCGACATAGGTGGGTATAACCCGACATTAGGCTTGAACTACCAAGAGCTTGCTGGCCTAAGCCGCAGTCAGCACAAAAGCCAAGGGTTTGGTTCGTCAACCAGCAGAGGTCCCAATTACGAATACTTCGAACTACTAGCAGGTGATAGCGCCAAGATTGACATCATGGAAGGCATCGACCTGAGTTGGAAAAAATTAGCTGGTGCCTCCCAACTGAACGATCATTTGCTTGATTCGGCTTATACCGCCTATCAGCTTGGCCAGCCCGAAAAGTCCATCAAACTGTTGGCAAAGGCCCTCCAGCGCGCCAAAGTGGACATCCTAAAGATAAATGGGAATGCTCAACGCCTCAAACGTCTCAAGATCAGCCAA